>NZ_JALBGX010000008.1:0-108520 GCF_023006465.1 Rhizobium sp. PRIMUS64
CAGCGCGCGCCACCGACTGCGGCGTGCCGCCGACGGCAACCCAGAGCGGCAACGGATCCTGCAGCGGCCTGGGATAGACGCCGCGCCCGTTGATCGGCGCGCGAAGCTCACCCTTCCATTCCACAACCTCGCTGTCGCGCAGCGCCAGCAGCAGATCAAGCTTCTCCTCGAAAAGCTGGTCGTAGTCTTCGAGATTGTAGCCGAATAGCGGGAAGGACTCGATGAAGGAGCCGCGCCCCGCCATGATCTCGGCCCGGCCGTTGGAAATCAGGTCGAGCGTCGAAAACTGCTGGAAAACGCGCACCGGGTCATCGGAGGAGAGCACGGTGACCGCACTGGTCAGCCGGATGTTCCTCGTTTTGACCGCCGCCGCGGCCAAGACGACTGCTGGAGCGGATGCGGCATAGTCCGGCCGGTGATGTTCGCCGAGCCCGAAGACGTCGAGCCCCACTTGGTCGGCAAGTTCGATTTCCTCGATCAGATGCTTCAGCCGCTCCGCCCCTTCCGCGCCCTTGCTGCGGGAGGGGTTGGGATTGACGTCGGCGAATGTGTAAAGCCCCAGTTCCATCATCGGCATCCTGTTGAATTCTCGGCTGAGATAAGGATGCCGGGGATAGAGCGCAAATACAAATTCTGGAACGGAATGTTCGAGAATTTCGATGGGCGGCGTGATGTCTTCGGCGATCTGGAAGTCCGATCGACGACCAATTCGAATCTGAATTCAACGACTTCGAAGCGCCGGCGGAATCATCTTTCGAACCGTCTCAAACCTTGCTTGAAGCGTCAGGACGACGCGGTCTCGCCGCGCAGCCTCGCCTCCCGCTTACATCTTCGCCAGCAACTCCGCCAACTGGTCCGCTGCCTTGCCCCATCCTTCGTGGAATCCCATCTTCTCGTGCGCTTCCTTGTCCTCGGCGCGCCAGTGCAGCGCCTTGGCCGTATATTTCGTCCGGCCGTTGCCGAGATCTTCGAGCAGGATGACGCCCGTGAAGAAAGGTTTCTCGGACGGCACCCAGGCGCTTGTATAGGCATCGGTGAAGACGATCTTCTCGTTCTCGATGATCTCGAGATAGACGCCGCGGTTTGGGTACTGATTGCCCTCGGGGTCATGCATGACGACCACACTCGAACCGCCGGGGCGGACGTCGAGCGTCGCTTCCGCCACCCCCCAGGGACGCGGCACGAACCACTGCTTCAGCAGATCAGGATTAGTCCATGCCTTGTAGATCTTCTCGCGTGGCGCGTCGAATTCGCGAACGAGGACGAGTTCATGTTGCGTGCTGGCGGTCATATCGACATCTCTCCATTTGAATGAAACCTGTTTCCTATCAGGTTGTTACAAGGACGTGTCGACGTTCGCCGTTCCGACAGCGCGCAGTTCTTTTCGCATTTTATTTTGCGACCGGATGCGTAGCCTCTTCCTGCATCTTGTCGATCTGTCGGCGGATATGGGCTGCCTCAGCCGCCGAATGGGCAAGTGCAATGGCCCGGTCGAAGGCTTCGCGCGCCTGACTGGTCAAGCCAAGCTGCTTCAGCAGCCCGCCCCGTAAGCCGTGATAGTAGAAATAGCCGCCAAGTTTTTCGCCAAGCGGATCGATGAGGTCGAGCGCATCCTGCGCACCCTGGAGCTTGGAGACGACGACGGCCCGGTTGAGCGTTATGACAGGCGACGGCTGGAGACGCTCCAGCGCGCGATAAAGCAGATCGATCTCCACCCAGTCGGTATCCCCAGCGCGTTTTGCGCGGGAGTGAACAGCAGCGATGGCCGCCTGAATCTGATAAGGGGCAGGCTGACGATGGCGCAGCGCCTTGTCGAGCAGCGCTAAGGCCTCATTGATGAAGGGCTGGTTCCACAGCGACCGGTCCTGATCTTCGAGCAGGACGATCTCGTCCCCGGCGTTGAAGCGTGCCGGCCGGCGCGAGATCTGCAGAAGCATGAGCGCAAGCAGCCCCATCAGCTCCGGTTCGGATGGGAAGATATGCAGCATCAATCGCGCCAGCCGGATCGCTTCGTCGCTGAAGGCAGCCGCCTCATGCCTGGGATCGGCCTGGCTGTAGCCCTCGTTGAAGATCAGGTAGATCATCGTGCTGACGATCGAGAGCCGTTCGGCCCTCTCCTGCGGGCTCGGCGTTTCGAAAGGCACGCCGGCCTTGGCGACGCGCGCCTTGGCCCGGGTGATGCGCTGTTCCATGGCGCTCTCGGAAACCAGGAAGGCACGCGCGATCTGCGGCACCGAAAGACCGGATACGATGCGCAACGCCAGCGCGATCTGCTGGGTCGCCGGTAGATCGGGATGGCAGCAGATGAACAACAGCCGCAGAATATCGTCGCGATAATTGGAATCGTCCAGCCGCTCGACGATATCGCTTTCGGCATCCTCGGTATCGGAGATGACGTCCTCATCCGGCAGAGCCTGGATCTTCGCCCGCTTGCGCACCGCATCGATACCGCTGTTTCGACCGACGAAGATGAGCCAGGCTGTGGGATCGCGCGGTGGCCCTTTCTCCGGCCATGTTCGAATCGCCCTCAGACACGCTTCCTGAAACGCCTCTTCCGCGGTATCGAGATTGCGGAAATAGCGCAGCAGCGCGCCGAGCGCCTTCGGGCGGGCCGATGCAAGCGCGAGGTCGATCCAGGCAATGTCTGTCATGATGAAGCATCTCCGGGCCTGAAGACGTAGAAAGGCCGAATTTCGTAAGAGGTGGAACCTGGATTGACGGATGAAAGCTGCTTCGAGAAGGTGATCGCCTCGTCGAGCGTTTCAAAGTCGACGACGTAGAAGCCGAGAAGCGCCTCTTTCGTTTCCGCAAAAGGTCCGTCAATGACCAAGGGCTCGTCCTTGCCCTTGCGCACGGTGGTCGCGGCCGTCGTCGGCATCAGCCGGCCGACGGGGCCGAGTTTGCCGGATGCGGCAAGCGGCTCCTGCACGGCGTAGAGCTTCTCCATGACGGCAGCTTCTTCCTCCTTGGTCCAGGCGAAGACGGTTTCCTCATGGGCGTAACAAAGGATTGCATAAAGCATCGCTCACTCCTCTTTTTGAATGACGAAGGAGTAACCGCTTACCCGACAGGCCGCATCAAAAAATTATTGACCGGAAATTCGTGATCTTCCGGAGCACGGACGGCGTCATAGCTGAAGAAATGGCTGGCATCTCCCGGGACGAGCGGCGCTACATGAGGGCGCTGATCGCGCCTCAGCCCTCGCTCAGCGTCCGCTTGACCGCATTCTTCCAACCCTTGAGCTTCGCCGCCCGCACCTTCTCGTCCATGTCTGGCTCGAACCGCCGATCCCGTTTCCAGGTCGCCGAAAAACCGTCCCTGTCCGGCCACACCCCTGCCAGGCTGCCGGCGAGCCAGGCAGCCCCCAGCGCCGTCGTCTCCAGGATCATCGGGCGATCGACCGGCGCATCGAGCAGATCGGCAAGGCGCTGCATCGTCCAGTCGGAGGCGACCATGCCGCCGTCGACGCGCAACACTGTGTCCTCAGTGCCGTTCTTCCAGTCTTTCTGCATGGCGTCGAGCAGATCGCGGGTCTGATAGCAGACGGCCTCCAGCGCCGCTCGGGAGAGTTCCGCCGGGCCGCTGTTGCGCGTCAGCCCGAAGATCGCGCCCCGCGCCTTGGCATCCCAATGCGGCGCGCCGAGACCGGTGAAGGCGGGCACCAGATAGACCTCTTGCGTCGGATCGGCCCTTTCGGCAAGCGCGTTGGTCTCCGCCGCGCTGCCGATGATGCCGAGCCCGTCCCGCAGCCATTGCACGGCGGCGCCGGCGATGAAGATCGAACCCTCCAGCGCATAGGTCGTCTCGCCGTTCAGGCGATAGGCGATGGTGGTCAGCAGCCGATTTTTGGAGCGCACCATGTCGGCGCCGGTGTTAAGCAGCGCGAAACAGCCAGTGCCATAAGTCGATTTCATCATGCCCGGCGCAAAACACGCCTGGCCGATGGTCGCCGCCTGCTGGTCGCCGGCCACGCCGAGGATGGGGATAGCAGCACCGAAGATATCAGGATCGACGGTGCCGAAATCCGCGGCGCAATCCTTGACCTCCGGCAGCATCGCGGCGGGGACCCTCAGAATATCGAGCAGATCCTCGTCCCACGCGTTTTCGGCAATATTGTACATCAGCGTGCGCGAGGCATTGGTGGCATCGGTGACGAAGCTCTTGCCACCCGTCAGCCGCCAGATCAGGAAGGTGTCGATCGTGCCGAAGCAGAGATCGCCCCTGGCAGCGCGCGCCCGCGCGCCCTTGACGTTTGCAAGCATCCAGGAAAGTTTGGTGCCGGAAAAATAGGGATCGAGGATCAAGCCGGTCTTCTTCGTGAACAGCCGCTCGAGATCCTGCCTTTTCAGATTGTCGCAATAGCTTGCCGTGCGCCGGTCCTGCCAGACGATGGCATTCTGGATCGGCCGACCCGTCTCGCGTTCCCAGACGACCACCGTCTCGCGCTGGTTGGTGATGCCGAGTGCTGCAAGATCCCTAGCCTCGATCCCGGCATCGCGCAGCGCCATGTGGACGGTGGAGACGACCGAATCCCAGATTTCCTCGGGATCGTGCTCGACCCAGCCGGAGCGCGGGTAGATCTGGGTAAATTCCTTCTGGCCCTTGCCGGCGACATGCATGTCGCCATCGAAGACGATCGCCCGCGTCGACGTCGTTCCCTGATCGATCGCCAGAACATATCCGCTCATGAAAACCCTCCCTCAGCATGTCAATTGTCGAAGCAAATCAATAGGACACGGATGGGGGCGAGAAAAGCGAATAAAGCGGAATTGCCAGCCCGCCGGCTTTGGGCATAACCTCGCAGCTAAGCGCTGCACCGCAGCATCGCCATTTCAGGGAGAACAGCATGAGCAGAACAGTCGTCGTCACCGGTTCCACCAGCGGCATCGGTCTTGCGATCGCCACTGCCTTCGCAGAAACGGGCGACAACATCGTCATCAACGGTTTTGGAAAGGCTGATGAAATCAAGGCGATCGTCGAACGGCTTGAATCATTATCCAAAGGCCGGGCGCTCTATCATCCGGCCGACATGACCAAGCCCGCCGAGATCGCCGACCTGATCGAAACGGCGGCCAAGACCTTCGGCGGCGTCGATGTCCTGGTCAACAATGCCGGCATCCAGCATGTCGAGAAGGTCGAGGATTTCCCGATCGAGAAATGGGATCAGATCATCGCGATCAATCTGTCGAGTTCCTTTCATACCATGCGCGCCGCGATCCCGCTGATGAAAGCGAAGAAGTACGGCCGGATCATCAACATCGCCTCGGCCCACGGGCTCGTCGCCTCCCCTTTCAAATCCGCCTATGTCGCGGCAAAACATGGTATATTAGGCCTGACGAAGACGGCAGCGCTGGAGCTCGCCGAATTCGGCGTGACCGTGAACGCCATCTGCCCCGGCTACGTGCTGACGCCGCTCGTGGAGAAGCAGATACCGGATACCGCCAAGGCCCGCGGCATGACCGAGGAACAGGTGAAGAGCGAGGTCATACTCAAGGCGCAGCCGACGCATGAATTCGTCAAGGCCGAAGAAATCGGCGCACTGTCGCTCTATCTCGCCAGCGATGCCGCCCGGCAGGTGACGGGAACGCACATCTCGATTGACGGTGGCTGGACGGCGGCTTAACCATTTGGAAAACAACAACAGGAACATCATGAACGACAGCATCCGCTTCATCCTGAATGGCGAGGACGTTACGCTTACCGATGTCAGGCCAACCGAGACGCTTCTCGATTTTCTGCGGTTGAAGCGACAACTGACGGGCACCAAGGAAGGATGCGCGGAAGGCGATTGCGGCGCCTGCACCGTGCTCGTCGGCCGGCTGGCCGACGGCAAGCTCGCCTATGAATCCGTCAATGCCTGCATTCGTTTCATGGGTTCGCTGCATGCCAGCCATGTGGTGACCGTCGAGCATCTGGCCGGCAAGAACGGCGCGCTGCATCCCGTCCAGCAGGCATTGGTCGATTGTCATGGCTCGCAATGCGGCTTCTGTACCCCGGGCTTCGTCATGTCGCTTTACGGTCTCTGGCTCGCCAAGGAAAAGCCGAGCCGCCAGGAAATCGAAAAGGCGCTACAAGGCAATCTCTGTCGCTGCACGGGCTACGAGCCGATCGTCAAGGCCGCCGAGCAGGTGAGCCTGGTGCGGCCGAGTACGCTCTTCGACCCGCTGGAACGGACGCGCTCGGAAATCGTCGCGCGGCTTTGGGCAATGCAGGCGAGCGGCACGATCAGGATTGGGAATGGCGAAGACCGGCTGATCGTGCCGGCTTCTGTCCAGGCGCTGGCCGAGGTCCTTTCACAGGAGCCCGACGCGATTATCGTCGCCGGCGCGACCGATGTCGGCCTCTGGGTGACGAAGCAGATGCGCAGGCTGAGCCCGGTCGTCTTCATCAATCACCTCAGCGAATTGCAGTCGGTTACGGAAGGCGAGGACGGCGTCACCATCGGCGCCGGCGTCAGCTACACCAGGGCCTTCGAGGCGATCTCCAAGAAAATCCCGGCGCTCGGGCGGCTGATCGATCGCATCGGTGGCGAGCAGGTGCGCAACATGGGCACGATCGGCGGCAACATCGCCAACGGCTCGCCGATTGGCGATAGCCCGCCGCCGCTGATCGCGCTCGGCGCGACGCTGACGTTGCGGTCCCTGCAAGGCCAGCGCAGAATGCCGCTCGAGGATTTCTTCATCGCCTATGGCAAGCAGGACCGGAAGCCCGGCGAATTCGTCGAGAGCGTCTTCGTGCCCTACCCCGCAGCAATGAGCCGCTTTGCCGCCTACAAGATCACCAAGCGCCGCGACGAGGACATCACTGCCGTGCTCGGCGCCTTCCTGCTGACGCTCGACGATGCCGAGATGATCACCGATATTCGCATCGCCTTCGGCGGCATGGCGGCGACGCCGAAACGCGCCCGCACGGTGGAGGCCGAGTTGATTGGCAAACCATGGACGGAAGTGACGATCGAGGCAGCCCGCCCCGCATTCGACGCCGATTACCAGCCGCTGACCGACTGGCGCGCGACGGCGGAATACCGCCAGCTGACGGCGAAGAACCTGTTGACGCGGTTCTATCTTGAGACCGTCGGCGCGCCGGCCGAACTGAAGCGGTTCGAGGAGGTGGCGTGATGGAAAAATCGATCTTCAGCCTGATCTCCAAGACCTGGTGGCAAGCTTCGATGGGAACGGTCGCGGTCGCCTCCCCTCACTCCCTTCGCGGAGGGAGGCGCTAATGGACAAGTCCACCTTCGAAGACCGCAAGGCCATCATCGCAGGCCCGATGCACGGCTCGCAGCGACATGATTCAGCGCATAAACATGTGACCGGAACCGCCGATTATATCGACGATATTCCGGAACCCGCAGGTCTACTGCACGGCGCCCTCGGCCTCTCTGACCGGGCACATGCCGAAATCGCCGCTATCGATCTCTCCGCGGTCGCCGCCTATCCCGGCGTCGTCTGGGTCTTCACCGGCAAAGACGTGCCCGGCGTCAACGACGTCAGCTCCAACGGCAGCCATGACGAGCCGCTCCTGGCCGAAACTTTAGTTCAGTTCCACGGCCAGCCGATCTTTGCCGTCATCGCCGAGACGCGTGATGCCGCCCGCTGCGCCGCGCGGCTGGCAAAGATCGACTATCGCGACCTGCCGCATTGGAGCGATATCGACGGGGCGCTCGCCAATGGCAGCCCGCTCGTCATCACCCCGATGACGCTGCGGCGCGGCGAGCCGGATACGGAAATGACGAATGCCGCCATGCGTGTGAAAGGTCAGATGCGCATCGGCGGACAGGAGCATTTCTACCTCGAAGGCCATATCGCCGTGGCGATCCCCGGCGAGGACGACGAGGTCACCGTCTGGTCCTCGACGCAGCATCCAAGCGAGATCCAGCACATCGTCGGCCATGTGCTCGATATTCCCTCCAACGCCGTGACCGTCAACGTGCGCCGCATGGGCGGCGGCTTCGGCGGCAAGGAGACGCAGGGCAATCAGTTCGCAGCACTTGCGGCGATTGCCGCCAAGAAGCTCGGCCGCGCGATCAAATTCCGCCCGGACCGCGACGAGGATATGAGCGCTACCGGCAAGCGCCACGATTTCCTCGTCGATTACGAGCTCGGCTTCGATGCCGAAGGACGCATCCACGCGGTCGACGCGACCTATGCGGCACGCTGCGGCTTCTCCTCCGACCTCTCAGGGCCGGTAACCGACCGTGCCCTCTTCCATGCCGATTCCAGCTATTTCTACCCGCATGTGCATCTGACGTCGAAGCCGCTGAAGACGCACACCGTCTCCAACACCGCCTTCCGCGGCTTCGGCGGGCCGCAGGGCATGCTCGGGGCCGAACGCTTCATCGAGGAAATCGCCTATGCCGTCGGCAAGGACCCGCTTGATGTCCGCAAGCTGAATTTCTACGGCCAGCCGGGCTCCGGGCGCACGCTCACCCCCTACCATCAGGAGGTCGAGGACAATATCATCCCCCGCATCGTCGAGGAGCTGGAGGAAACGGCCGAATACCAGGCACGGCGCAACGCCATCATCGCCTTCAACCGCGACAGCCGCTATATAAGGAAGGGCATCGCACTAACGCCGGTTAAGTTCGGCATCTCCTTCACCATGACTGCCTTCAACCAGGCCGGCGCCCTTGTCCACATTTACCAGGACGGCTCGATCCACCTGAACCATGGCGGCACCGAAATGGGCCAGGGCCTCTATACCAAGGTGGCGCAGGTGCTCGCTGACAGCTTCCAGGTCGATATCGACAGGGTAAAAATTACCGCGACGACGACGGCCAAGGTGCCGAACACCTCGGCCACTGCCGCCTCCTCCGGCTCGGACTTGAACGGCATGGCCGCCTATGACGCTGCCCGCCAGATCAAGGAACGGCTGGTCGCCTTCGCCGCCGAGAAATGGGATGTTAGGCCCGCCGACGTGGTCTTCCTGCCGAACCGCGTGCGCGTCGGCGAGATCGAGATCCCCTTCCCCGATTTCATCAAGCAGGCCTATTTCGCCCGCGTCCAGCTTTCCGCCGCCGGCTTCTACAAGACGCCGAAGATTCACTGGGACCGCAAGGCCGGCCGCGGCACGCCCTTCTATTATTTCGCCTACGGCGCCTCCTGCACCGAGGTTTCGATCGACACGCTGACGGGCGAATATCTGATTGACCGCACCGACATCCTCCACGATGTCGGCCGCTCGTTGAATCCGGCGATCGACATGGGCCAGGTCGAAGGCGCCTTCGTCCAAGGCCTGGGCTGGCTGACGACGGAAGAACTCTGGTGGGACGACAAGGGCCGGCTGCGCACCCATGCCCCCTCGACCTACAAGATCCCGCTCGCTTCCGACCGTCCGCAGATCTTCAACGTGCGCCTCGCCGAATGGTCCGAGAACACTGAGGCCACCATCGGCCGCTCCAAGGCCGTCGGCGAACCACCCTTGATGCTGGCGATCTCGGTGCTGGAAGCGCTGTCGATGGCGGTAGCAAGTGTCGCGGATTATCGGGTCTGCCCGAGGCTCGACGCGCCGGCGACACCGGAGCGGGTGCTGATGGCGGTCGAGCGGATGAAGCGGGTGTAGGAAAATGCGCGCGCGTCAGGCTCGTTTGCTGGCCTCGGCGGCGAACCCATCGGTCAGCCACCCATGACAGACATCCGCCGCTTCCTCGCCGCCCACCCGGACTGCATCCTCATCGACATCACCGGCACACAAGGCTCCACCCCGCGTGAGGCCGGTACCTTCATGCTGGCATCGCACACCGCGTTATGGGGCACGATCGGCGGCGGGCAGTTCGAGTTCATGGCGATCGCGAATGCGCGGGACATGTTGGCGGGAACCGGCGGGATGGCGGAGATGGATATCCCGCTCGGGCCTGACATCGGCCAGTGCTGTGGCGGACGCACGCAATTGCGGTTTCGCCGGGTGACAAAGGCGGTTGCTGAAGAAATCGAAGCCAGGCTAACCAGTGAGATCGAGTGTCTGCCGGAGGTCTATCTCTTCGGTGCCGGCCATGTCGGCCGGGCGCTGGCTGCGGCCTTGGCGCCGCTGCCGCTGTCGGTGACGGTCGTCGAAACGCGGCAGGAAGAGCTCGCCAACCTGCCGGCAGAGACGAAGACGCGGCTCGTGCCGATGCCCGAAGCACTGGTCAGGGATATTCCGGCCGGCGGCGTGGTCGTCATCCTGACGCACGACCACGCGCTGGATTTCCTCATCGCCCGCGAGGCGCTGGAAAAGACCGACCTCGCCTATACCGGCATGATCGGCTCGGCGACCAAACGCGCCACCTTTGCAAGCTGGCTTTCCCGCGAAGGTGGCGGAGAGCGCGGCTGGATGGAGCGGCTGACGCTGCCGATCGGCGGCTCGGCGGTCAGGGACAAGCGCCCTGAGGTGATCGCCGCCATGACCGCCGCCGAAATCCTGACGGCGCTCGCGGCCTACCGCATGCGCTCGTCCTCGTAATAGGGATCGCGTCCGTCGAGAAAACCGAGATCGCGCTTGACGCGATCCGGCACCGTGTCGAGATCGAGGCTGGGCATGCGCCAGATCCGCGCCAGCCGACCGCCGATGCGCCGGAAAATTCCGATGGTCTGCTGCGGCGGGCTCTGTTCGATAGCATAGCAATCCATGACATCACCTCGATGGCTTGATGGTATGAGTTGCAGTTTGACGGTAAAAATGCTGCAATTCCAATCGAACGACCGTCTGCCTGCATCAAGAGAACTTATCCATGAAACTCTCCAAACAATTCCCGCTGAATGCGCTGCGCGTCTTCGAGGCCGCTGCACGGCTCGGAAGTTTCACCAAGGCGGGCGACGAGCTCGGCATGACGCAGACGGCCGTCAGCTACCAGATCAAGCTGCTGGAGGAGAATGTCGGCGAGCCGCTCTTCCTGCGCCGTCCTCGCCAGATCGCACTGACGGAGACCGGCGAGCGGCTGGCGCCGAAGGTAACCGAAGCCTTTGCCTTGCTGCACGACGCGATGGCGACGGCGCGCGACAGCGTCGAAGGCACGCTCGCCATCAGTTCGACCCATACCTTCGCCTCGAAATGGCTGGCGCCGCGCCTCGGCTCCTTCCACTTGAAACATCCGGCGATCGCGGTGCGCTTTCAGGCGAGCTCTGATATCATCGACTTCGCCCGCGAGCAGATCGATGTCGGCATCCGCTGGGGCGACGGCAACTGGCCGGGGCTGACGCTGCACCGGCTGATGGGCCTGGAGTTCACCCCGATGCTGAGCCCAAAGCTGGCGGAGACGGCAGGCGGCATCAGCGAGCCGCGCGATCTCCTGAAGTTCGATCTCTTTGACGCCGGCGACGTCTGGTGGAAACAATGGTTCGAGGCAGCCGGCGTCACCGAGACGGATCTCGATCGGCGCCCGCGCAACCAGCTTGGCTCCCAGGCGGTGGAAGCCGATGCGGCGATCGCCGGCCATGGCGTCGCCATTCTCCATCCGGCCTTCTATGCGGCCGAGATCGCGCTCGGCCGGCTCTACCAGCCCTTCGAACTGACCCGTAGCGACGGCAAGGCCTACTGGCTCGTCTACCCCGAAAACCGTCGCAACGTGCCCAAGATCAAGGCCTTCCGCAACTGGATCCTTGAGGAGATGAAGGCAGCCGGAAATTGATGCATGCCGCCTGAAACTGTACAGCGGTTTTCGGACCACGACATACCGGACCCGGTTGGTGAGCCGGGTCCGGTGCTGTGGTCCGCCTTCAATATCCCATTTCCGGCGCATAGAAACAGCGCGGCGTATCCTCGTTCGGGAACAGACAGAGATGATAGTCGTTATCGCCGGATTGCATTGCCTTCGTCATTGGCAGCAGGAAGACATGAGCATGCGTCACCAGCCGGTGGTCTCCCGGCATCAGCGTCACACGATATCCGCCTGGCGTCACCGCCACGCTTTTCGAAGGGATCATCTGGCAATCGCCATTATGACTGTCGCCGTTGCAACAATAGGGGTCATAACTCCACCCCGAAGGTGCGTCGTGAGCCGTCGCCAACGACGCATACGCAATCATCACACACGTCAGAATACTGCGCATGGGCATCTTCTCCGTCGATGAATGCGCCGCCGATGATCTAACGGTTCTTATTTTATTCCGGCGGCCTGCAAAAATAACTGTAATCGAGTCGTCGCAGTTCCAGATCTGCTGAATTAGCAGATTCAGTATAAGGCTGAGATAATGCACAGCCTTCTCGGCAGCTTTTAGGCACGCGACAGCAGATCGGCGATCCGACCGCGATCGGCAGCTTCGGCAAAACCGCTGAAGATCTCGACGAACGCGGTGATCATTCCATTGCTCCTTTGGCCGCGCCGGTCGTTGCGCGTGTGCAGTTCTTCAATCTCCTCTTCCCTCCCCGCCAAAATTTCCGCAATGTCACGAGTCGGAGGAAGATAGGGGAACTCGATGTATGAATATGCCATAGCATGGGAATGGCTCGCCTTAGCGGCGCGCTGGTTCCATGTCATTACCGCGATCGCCTGGATCGGATCGTCCTTTTATTTTATCGCGCTCGATCTCGGACTGGTGAAACGCCCGCATCTGCCACCCGGCGCTTATGGCGAGGAATGGCAGGTTCATGGCGGCGGCTTCTACCATATCCAGAAATATCTGGTGGCGCCCGCCCAGATGCCGGAGCATCTGACCTGGTTTAAATACGAAAGCTATTTCACCTGGATTTCCGGCTTCCTGATGCTCTGCATCGTCTATTATGGCGGCGCCGACCTCTTCCTCATCGACCGGCATGTGCTCGATATCAGCCAGCCCGTCGCCATCCTGATCTCGCTGGCGTCGCTTGCCTTCGGCTGGATCGTCTACGACCTGCTCTGCAAATCCCCGCTTGGGCGGAATACCTGGGGACTGATGGCGGTGCTCTATGTCGTGCTCGTCTTCATGGCCTGGGGCTATACGCAGCTTTTCACCGGCCGCGCCGCCTTCCTGCATCTCGGCGCCTTCACCGCCACGATCATGTCGGCCAACGTCTTCATGATCATCATTCCGAACCAGAAGATCGTTGTCGCCGACCTTATCGCCGGGCGCACGCCCGACCCGAAATACGGGCAGGTCGCCAAGCAGCGTTCGCTGCATAACAACTACCTGACGCTGCCCGTCATCTTCTTCATGCTGTCGAACCATTATCCACTGGCCTTCGGAACGCAGTTCAACTGGTTGATCGCCGCCCTGGTCTTCCTGATGGGCGTCACCATCCGTCACTGGTTCAACACCACGCATGCCAGAAAGGGCCGGCCGACCTGGACGTGGATCGTCACCGTCATCCTCTTCATCCTGATCATGTGGCTTTCAACCGCGCCGAAGCTGCTGACGGGCGAGACGGATGCGGCCGCGGTCGCGCCCGCCTTCCAGCAATTCGCCGGCGATCCGCATTTCCCCGCCGTCAAGCAGCTGGTCTCGACGCGCTGTTCCATGTGCCACGCGGCCGAGCCCGTCTATGAGGGCATCGTGCGGCCGCCGAAGGGCGTGCTGCTCGAAAATGACGCGGAAATCGCCGCCCATGCCCGCGAAATCTATATACAGGCGGGCCGCAGCCATGCCATGCCGCCCGGCAACATCACCGACATCACGCCGGATGAACGCAAGCTGCTCGTCGCCTGGTTCGAGAGCGCAGTCGAAGGCAAGACACAATGACGACGACACTCCTGCGCGGCCGCCTGCTTTCCTTCCATCGCGCGCCGCTAAGCCTTACCGACAGCCAAAGCTATCTCTACGAGGAGGATGGCGGCCTGCTGATCGAGAATGGGCTGATCGCAGCAGTCGGCCCCTATGCCGACATCAAGGCAAAAACAGGCGAGGACATGGTCGAGATCGACCACCGCCCGCATCTGATCATGCCCGGCTTCATCGACATGCACCTGCATTTTCCGCAAATGCAGGTGATCGCCTCCTATGCGGCCGACCTGCTCGAGTGGCTGAACACCTACACCTTTCCCGAGGAATGCCGTTTCGTCGAAAGTGCGCATGCTGAAAGGATCGCCACGCATTTCTATGACGAGTTGATCCGCCACGGCACGACGACGGCGGTCGCCTATTGCTCCGTGCACAAGACCTCGGCCGACGCCTTCTTTGCCGAGGCGCTGAGGCGCAATATGCGCATGGTCGGCGGCAAGGTGATGATGGATCGCAATGCCCCGCAGGGCCTGCTCGACACGCCCGAGATGGGCTATGATGAGACCCGCCAGGTGATAGCGGCCTGGCACGGCAAGGGCCGTAACCATGTCGCCATCACTCCACGCTTCGCCATCACCTCCACGCCGGCGCAGATGGAGGCGACATCAGCGCTTGCCCGCGAATTTCCCGACCTGCACATCCAGACGCATCTTTCGGAAAACCACGACGAGATCAAATTCACCTGCGAGCTCTATCCCGACGCGCTCGACTATAC
Organism: Rhizobium sp. PRIMUS64; assembly: GCF_023006465.1. Lineage (NCBI taxonomy): Bacteria > Pseudomonadati > Pseudomonadota > Alphaproteobacteria > Hyphomicrobiales > Rhizobiaceae > Rhizobium > Rhizobium sp. PRIMUS64. Next base: position 14,386 of record NZ_JALBGX010000008.1, read on the forward strand.
TGACATCTACGCCCGCTACGGCCTGCTCGGGCCGAAGAGCCTCTTCGGCCACGCCATCCACCTGTCCGAGCGCGAAGCCGATGCCTTGAGCGAGGCGGGTGCCGTCGCCGTCCACTGCCCGACCTCGAACCTCTTCCTCGGCTCAGGCCTGTTTCCGCTGAAGGCGCTGGCGCGGCGCCAAAAGCCGGTTCGCATCGGCGTGGCGACCGATATCGGCGGCGGCTCCAGCTATTCGATGCTGCGGACGATGGACGAGGCCTACAAGATCCAGCAGTTGCTCGGCGAACGGCTGAACCCGCTGGAAAGCTATTACCTGATGACCCGCGGCAATGCCGAGGCCCTGTCGCTGGCGGACCGGATCGGCACGCTGGAACCCGGCACCGAGGCCGATCTCGTCGTTCTCGATGCCGCGGCGACACCGGCCATGGCGCTGAAGATGGAAGTGGTGAAGACGCTGCCCGAGGAGCTTTTCCTGCTGCAGACGATGGGCGACGACCGGGCGATCGCCGAGACCTATGTGGCCGGCGTTGCGTCGAAGAAGGAGCTTCATTGAGACGCCCTGTTACTCTTGAAATCGGACCGTGAAAGCTGCCTGGCACGGCCAATTTCCCGTAACGCTCCCACGAAATTCATGTTATGGCCGATAGCCGCATTCAGATGTGAAGGTTCAATTCATGGCCGCTCCGCTCACCATCGCTGACCTGAAAAAGCTCGCGCAGCGCCGTGTGCCGAAGATGTTTTTCGACTATGCGGATTCGGGCGCCTGGACGGAATCGACCTACGCGGCAAACGAGAGCGATTTCAGCCAGATCAAGCTGCGCCAGCGGGTGATGGTCGACATGACCGACCGCACGCTGGAAACGACGATGATCGGCCAGAAAGTGTCGATGCCGGTGGCCCTGGCGCCGACCGGACTGACCGGCATGCAGCATGCCGACGGCGAGATGCTGGCGGCACGCGCCGCCGAGGAGTTCGGCGTTCCCTTCACGCTCTCGACGATGAGCATCTGCTCGATCGAGGACGTCGCTTCGGTGACGACGCGCCCCTTCTGGTTCCAGCTCTACGTGATGAGGGACAAGGATTTCGTCCTCAACCTTATCAATCGCGCCAAGGCCGCCGGATGCTCGGCGCTGGTGCTGACCGCCGACCTGCAGATCCTCGGCCAGCGGCATAAAGACCTGCGCAACGGCCTGTCGGCGCCGCCGAAATTCACGCCGAAACATGTCTGGCAGATGGCGACCCGGCCCTTCTGGTGCCTGGATATGCTGCAGACCAAGCGCCGCACCTTCGGCAATATCGTCGGCCACGCGAAGAATGTCTCCAATATTGCCTCGCTCTCCGCATGGACGCACGAGCAGTTCGACCCGCGGCTGTCCTGGGCGGATGTCGCCTGGATCAAGGAACAATGGGGCGGCCCGCTGATCATCAAGGGCATACTCGATCCGGAGGATGCGAAGGCGGCCGCCGACACCGGCGCCGATGCGATCGTCGTCTCCAATCACGGCGGCCGCCAGCTTGACGGCGCCCCCTCCTCGATCAGCATGCTGCCGAAGATCGTCGATGCCGTTGGTGACCGCATCGAGGTCCATCTCGACGGCGGCATCCGCTCCGGCCAGGACGTGCTGAAGGCCGTGGCGCTCGGCGCCAAGGGTACCTATATCGGCCGCCCCTTCCTTTACGGTCTCGGCGCCATGGGCAAGGAAGGCGTATCGCTGGCGCTCGGCATCATCCGCAAGGAGATGGACATCACCATGGCGCTCTGCGGCAGGCGCGACATCAATGACGTAAATTCGTCGATCATCGCAGGGCGGCAATGACCTGCTTGATGAGTAGGCGGTTCAGAAAAGTCACGAATCCCGACTTTGGCGGCATTATTGACTGGTCACATCCGACATGATTCTGAATAGATCCACACTCCAGCGCTTTCCCGCCTACTAGCTTTGGGTCTGAGAAAGGCGACGAATTCGTGCTCTCGGCGCTTCCGCTGAGCCGCTTCCCTGCCGCCGCTGAACCGCAAGAGCGGGCCAACGGTGCGCGACCTTCTTCCTTGCATGCCTCCGATCCAAAATCCTCGAAGACCACGCAATATCCTCCTTGGGTAAATAGTTCGGCGTCGCCCGTGTTCAGTCTCTACCGCGTTGATTTTTGGGGGCTCAGCGGCCGCTCTGCTTAACTTCTCCCTTGCAACAGAACGCCTCACCATAGCTCGAACTATGGAGGAGACGATAAATGACACGAGAATTTCGCATGGAGCCGCCGCCGTTCGAGAAGGCTCGCGGTTGGCTCGATGCCGATGGTCACCTGATCGCTGGCACTGCCGATCGCTTCGCAACGCCTTATGCGATCGACGATTGCGACATAAAAAGCGGCTATGGGCACAGCACGAGAACCGTGGGAGAAAAAGGTCTCCATTACTTGAACCTTGACGACGTAATCGCACTCGGCTTCACGACACGCGAATATCAGGCGATGATGCATTACTGGAATGCTTCGACGGGAGATCACGTGCGAAGCGAACTTGAGCTGACTGCGCTAATGTCGTCTTCCTTCACCGGACACTTGAATGACGATGGACGGTTCACCTCGATGTATGACGTCCGCGACCGCGCCGAACACGCTGTCAGCAGCGAACGTTTCGGAGACAGGACGTACAGGCAGGAAATTCGCGAGGAGGAAATTCAATGGGCCGATCCGAACGGCCGCAATGGACGCTTCCTAACCGCCTACGTTTTCGCCAAGACCGCTCCGACTGCAGCCGTCCACGGCAAGTATCTGGCCGAAACGGGCATCATGGATTGGACCTTTAAGGATGTGTATGACTGGGGCTTCACCACAGAGGAGTACCTTTATATGCTCTTTTTCGAGATCGCATCCGATGGACGGGACCACGTGCGCTCTGAAAAAGAACTCAACATTCTGTTCAAGGAAAGGACCGGGGGGCACCTCGGCGTTAACGGGATCAAGAGGCTGCTGGAGGCCCGGGAGGGGCACGAGTGGGCTGGCCCACGCGATTATAGATACCTCCATCCCGACACGCTCAAGGAACCGTATCTTGACCTGTATCCATTCAATGATTGGCCGAATTCTCTTTAGCCGCTCTTCCGGCGTCGCCTCATCGCCCGTTCAAACCCGCTTACAACTACTGGCTCCCGGATCAACCCCAGATCTTGGAGCCGTCCCGGGATATGCTCGACGACATAAGCCCGGCCGAGGGCTCTGATTTTTGGAAGATAGAAGAATTCCCCGTTGTAAATTTCGGCCACAGCGCCGCAGAACCGCGAATGCGACATCGAGCTTAGAAGATTGATTGCCTTCGGCCCGTCGATCTGTTCGGCCAATCTCGCATCAAAACGCCTCAGGATTTCGGCAACCTCAGCTTCGTCGACGGACTCTGTTGCTTGCTCCATATGGCTGACGATCCGGTCTACCAACCTCGCTCCCAGGCCCCCGTCCAGCAGAGCATCGACAACGTCCGCGTCACTCCAGAACCGGTCAATAATGCAGTCGAGCATCATTGGGAAATCCGTGGCGAGGCCCCTTTCAGTGGGCTCGGATGACATAGCGAGGACGACCTGTGCGGGGTGACGGCTGGCCTCCTTCTCGGGAAGCTTGTCGAGCGCCTGGTAGAACGCTGCGGCAAGCTGGTCGATCCTCATTAGAAACGCCGGTTCCAGCTCTTTCAGGAAGGCTGGCCATACACTGATGAGACTTAGCAAGTAACCGTGGCCTTCCGGATTCAAGGTACGTGATTTCCGCCTCTCAAAGACTGATTTTGCAATCCGGGCTGACCAGATCCTTGTCTCTTCCACATCATTCAGGAGAAGAAGTCCGCATAGGAAGTTCTCCGCGTTCGTGGCAGCGGTGTTCATCGCTTCGACCCCGCCGACCAGTTCGGCGTCCTTCTTGCTCCCAGGCATTTCCACGGCATCGACTAACTGGTCGACAAGACGCTTGTAGCCCGTCGGATCAATTTCCTTTACTTCGCTTTCGACGACAGAACAAACGCCGTCGACGGTGATGTCCGGGAAGTAATCTGGTCTACTCAGATGCTTGATGAGGAGCGGAATAGCAACGCCAGGATGAGGTTTTTGCGGGCCAAGGAAGTGATCTATCGACAGGCGTAGCATAAGCTCTGCTTCGTCCTGTGACGCTTCCCTACCCGATGAGTGCGCGAGATCATTTCTGATCCTCGCGAGGTTGTTTATGAAGCCGTCCTGCTGCGGGCTGAAGTACCCGTTGTCCTTGAAATAGGAGACAACTCTCCCTTCGTAGCCTCCCCTCGATTTTTCGAGAGCAATGACATCCCCTTCGGCTTTCAAACCTCCAGCCATGTCTAGTTTGACGAATTCGGAAAGCTCATGACGCAGCTTTGCCATGACGGCATTGTGGACCATGATTATCGAGGCTCGGTAGGCTTCCGCGTGATAGCAACGGATGGCTTCTGCGAAATATCTGCCAATATCCTCATGTTCGAGCTTGCCGGGGAGATCGTCGATGGCGTCAGGTTCTGTCATGGTGCAACTCAAGGATCCGTCTCCTCCTTGTCGCATCCAATCCTTGTCAGTTGGTTAGCGTTACAGCAATCGCCCGCAGCCTCACCGAATAGTCGATTCCCACGTTCGTGTTCGCGACCGAACCTGTGAGCAACTCAATCCTATGGGCCATGCCGCCTCGCGGTGGCATGCAGAGCGGTGTAGAAGAGTTATCGGTTGGGGCTCTTAGATGAATTTCCACGACGCCAGCAGTGCCATACGTCGATTGGAATTCGATGAAGACGACGACCATCAATCATGACTCAGCCGCTTCTGGTGTTTCATCGTCTTTGATGTCGGAATGAAAGTATTTGAGCGCCGAAACGGCGTAGACGAAGGCCGGGCATGATTTATGCTCGGTGCTTGTCGACCGCTTTGAGACCAACTGATCGTTTCAGCATTTCGCGGGGAGCTCATGGACGTCAAATATTTTGCCGATCTACGCACTAACTTCATCCGCATGTACTATCGGGAGGGTCGCAAACCGTTCATCGAGATCCAGAGAGCAATCGACGAGGAGATGCCGCCTTTCGACGAGCCGCCGAGCGGGTACGACATCGAAAGCGGCGAGCCGCCGTATCTTGTGGAATGGCTCGAGGCCGAGATGGCGCTCAACGTGCTGGGCTACTCATGTCTCTCGATGCTGTCGAACTCGCTTAAGATCGCCTTCATGAACTTCGAGCGCGAGTTCAGATTCAAGCCGAGCGCCGAGGCGAAGAAGACACTCTTCAAGCAGGGCTTCGTCACGGGCTACAAGGGCGTCCTCTCCGAGATTCTCGACACCGATTGGAGCGACTGCCTCGCAGATCTTGCGATCATCGAACAGGTGGTTCTGGCTCGCAACATCACCCAACACATGGACGACTACTCGGGATTCGACGCCTACTACGATGAGAGTACGATTCGGAAGCACCCACGCCTCTTCTTCGTAGGCGGAGACAAGGAAGAGCTTGACCCGGAGGATCCTTCCTCATGGTTCGGCCGCCGTGTCGAAGTCACCGAAGCCGATCTTTTCCGAGCCATCGAGGAGGTAGAGAAGCTCGTCGAGTACATCGTCGGCCGCGAAGACAGGGCTTTCGAATGGCGAATGGGTAGGCGCAATGAATCCTAGTCTTGGCGTGAAACGTGCAACCAGATGTGACAGAACCCACGCCCAGACAAGAGGTTTCCGACTCCTCCGTTGGCCACGAACCTCTATTGCGGGGGTGGCCCAGATGCGAGTTCAGGCTGCGGGATGTCCCCTGTCGGCGTTCGCTCGATGATTGGCAACCGGTCGCAGTCCGAGACTGTTTCGTTTAATAGGCGGATCTTCCGAGGCGAGACAGGGCGCTGGTTGACCCAGGCGTCCGGCATATCCTGTAGCGCGATGTGCTCCGGACCGTTGAAGACGATCTCGCCCGCCAGTTTCTTGAAGTCGAACTCGATGAAGATCAGGTGGTCGGCGCGAGCGTCTACCTTTCTGAAGACAGGACCGCGGCCAGTTCCCGTTGCCTTGACCTGAACGGATCGTCCATCCGGCGCATGACCGTCGATGCCAGTCCCACCGCCGGGCTTGAGGGTCAGACCGAAAAGCTCGGCCGCCACCGCTTCGCCGATGTCGCCGACGAGCTTCCCGTCAAGGGTGAAGGAGAGTCCCGGCACGGCGTAGTGTCGCCGGACGCGGTCGCGCGCGGTTACCAGTTCGGTGATGACGGGTGGCAGTATAAATTTTGTCATTAGGTGCTCAACGACTCTTCCCATTCCGCTCCCATGACCCACGAGAGCGCCGACATGCGCCCGCTCAGGAGTCCCCAGTCGAAATCGTCCCATCCAAGATTCTTCTTCCCGTACTTCCGTTCGATGCGGCGGGCGGCCTTTTTTGCCGTCTCGAAGATCTTTTCCTGTTCCGGCCTCAGCGGCTCCTCGCCACTTACAATCTTTTCGACCCAAACCATGTGGCGATTCCACCAGACCTTATCCCAGAACTCGTTGTAGGCCGCTAGGATGGTGGCGTCGTTCCGGCGAAGGACGATGGGCCAGAATTCTCCTTCGACCTCCTCGGAGGGAATCCACTCCACCTTGTCGCCCTCCGGCGTATAGCCGATCGAGTGACCGTTCGGCCCTTTCTCGCCCGCCGGCGCCGGGTCGTGGGTCTGTGCCTTCGTCCGGGACATCCCCGCTATGGTCTGCCGAAACTGGGCGGCTTCAGCGGGATCAATCCCGGCCGTCTTGAGGGCGATGATCATGTCGGTCATCTCGCGCACCTTCGACGGTCTCAGAGACGTCCGGGCTGGCCGAGCCATTGTCCGAACAAGGCTGGTGAGGTGTTTGAAGAGCTGATGAGTCAGCTCGGCGGGTGTCGAAAACGATCCTGTCAGGGACCCCTTGTAGGTGATCGCCTGGAAGTCCTTCAAGCTTCCGAGTTGAGCCACGTCGATAGCTGAAGGACTGACCGCCCGCTCCGAGAAATAGATCATCGCCGGCTTCTTCGCGGCCACGAACCTATCGATTTCTTCGACGGTTCCGGAAATGGCCACGCCCGTATTGGTGCCGAGCCGGGTCCAGAAGAGACCTATTAAAACGTCAGCCTGATCAACGATCTGCTGGTTAATTGCCGACTGGGGACGCTGGTTCGCGACGGGAAACACGCTCGTCTCCCAGCGCAGCGGCAGAAGCACTATTCCTTCATCTTCTGCGTGGACGGTATTCCATTCGGCGATAGCGGCTTCCGCCGCGTCTCGCTCCTCCTTCAGGTCTGACGGAGAGGCTATAAGGACTCTGAATGTCGTGGAAGCGAATGCCATTCTGGATTCCTGAATAGTCAACGAATCCATTGCAGATGACAGAACTGCGTGCCAGAGGCGAAAGTATTCGCGATAGTCTGTTGGCAGACTTTTCAACCAGTTTGTGACATCAGGATCGGGTCACGACGCTAGACTGACGCATTCCCCGGATTGACCCGCTCGATGAAGAAGTCGTCTCCCACATCACGTTCAATTCCTAGGAGGATGCTTTCTTCGTATTTCGCCTTGTCGAAATGTATGATGCAGCCCCCGATCTCGATCTTCACGAAGTAGTCGACGTGCTGATCATCCTCGGGATTGAAGCAGAAGGCACGCTCCGGTATTCGGGCGTCATTTGCATCGAGGATCTGATAGGTCGTAAGAGCTGCCTGTAGTCTGCGGAGCGAGGTTGAGGACACAGGTCGGACCGATCATATACGCAAGCGTGGACCTTTGCTCGTCCGCGAGTGAGGCTTGTCGCGGAGCTTCCTGCCCGGCCATCGAATCAAAGTTCAACTGATCCGGGCATCCTACTCGTCATCAACTGGTTGCGGTTTGACCGCTACCAGGAGGCATTCCTCGCAGTCGACCCTGTACCTCGTCGCCTGAAGGTGCCGCTGATATTCGTCACGTGCCTTCTCACCGGAGAGGGCTTGTTCCCACGTCACCTCGTCCGGATCTGGCAGCATGGTTGAGAGGGCCATCCGGAAGATGGCGGCGGGGTACGACAGGATCCACGTGCCATTGTCCAGGCGAAACTTCTCCGGCTCGACTGGATTGCCATGGAGGAAATCGTTCCTCAGGTCATTCATCTTGACATAGAGTGCATTGGCAAGCCGGACGTTGCGGATGTTTCCACCGCCAAAATCGGCCTGATGCGTCTCCTCCCTCGCCATGCTACTCTGCCATGGAATGGTCTTGAGCAGGTCGAGGACTTTTTGACGCGTGGCTTTGCCTGTTGGCCCTGGATGGACGAGGATCTCGAAGGCACTCACCCACAGGGAGAGAATACGGCCGTAGTCATAGAAGGACTCGGTCGAACCTGTCGGAGAGGACAACCGAAGGGCAGACGTCGCCATCTTCAATGATCGGAGAATGGCTCGCGAGGTCCAGTCGTCCTGCCCGTCAATAAATCGAGACTTCCAGATCGCAAGCAGTTGCTTGAAGAAGCGAGGGTGCACCGGCTCCTGCCCGATTTCCTGAACGGGGACGGCGGCCGAGGCAGTGCCTCGAAACCTGCCGAGTTCGTGCACGGCCCAGAGGGCGGCATTCTGCGCAACGAGCCTTCTTCCGTCGGGGGCTATCATCCACGGGTAGATCTCGAAGGAGTCGGCGTAGAACGGCCCGACGTTCCTGCGCCACGTCACCGTGCGCACCCTTACGTCGAGCACGACGCAGGCGATGACGATGTCCATGAAGCTCGAGATGGCTTCCGAGTTCGGACGATCGGGAAAGGCGTCGGACCGGATCAGCAGGCTCGGCATGAGTCGCTCACCATGACTGCCTTCGAACTTCGAAAGGAAGTTGTCCAAGTTGGGGCCATTGGCGATCGCTTCCCGATATCGTCCGTCGTGAGCCCCCACCACGGCCATGTAGTCGCCTGCGAAATAGCCCGGCTTCATGTCGATGCTCGGTAGGGCACCTAGCGCACTCCATTTCAGGGCCATCGCACTCCCTCAAGTTAGAATCTTACTCCCGCAGATCGTAGAAGATCAGCACGGCGCCGGGTCAACGGTTCAACAGGACCGCCCACAAGAATGCGACATGCCTTTTATCGTTGGGACGGCTTTAACGGTTTGGCCGGCGCGAGATGTGAGCGCGGAAGATCATTTCAGCTCGTTGGGTGCCTTAAGCATCCCCTGGATCCGTACTACCACGACCGAGTATCTGGTCTTGCCTGCAGGCGGAATAACCTCCTGCACTGAGACGCGCTCACGAATATGCGCCGCGGTGCCCCGCCTATCGACGAGGTCAAGCACCATCAGCACGCAGAAGGTGTAGCTCGATCGCTGGTACGCGGTAGTCTGCAGGCCGTATGTCTTTGCCAGCCCTTCGAGATCATGATCGGCGTCCGTCTTCTTCAATTCCGCAACCACGTTCATGCCATTCAGGACGAAGTCGATGTCCGCCCGGCCTCCCCCTCGATCACTTCTTTCTCGCACAGCGATCTGGCGAAGGGCCGTTGATTGAATGAAGCTGAAGTAATCTTTCTGGAGATCCTTTTCGAGAGGCGGAGATGTCCTGTCACGATTGAACAGGTAGTCAACGCCCACGATGGCTCCGGCTGTGAGGTTTGTCCTTGAGAAGGCGAATGACAGTGTCGTGAACAGGATGGTATCGAAGAAGCTGCTTGCCCCGGCATTCGTCCGGTAGTCGTCGTTCCGATTCAGCTCTCGGGCTAGCTTCGACCATAAGTCAATGAGTACGGGATCGGTCACCCCGAGGTCGAAATCGACAAGAGAGGCTCGCAGGGCCGCCCCCGCACGTGCGCCAATTTCAGGACTGAGGTGACCTAGTGCTGCGGCGACGGCGTCTTGCGAGGCCGCCGCCTTGATAGGGTGGTGGCGAAGGCTGCCCTCCATCGCCTCCGAGATCATTCCGCGTACGGCGGCGACAGAAGCTTCCTCGCCCGAAAGATCGTTTTCATCGAGCCATTGCTCGAGCAGAGCCAGCCTAGCCCGGTCACGCTGCAGTTCATCCGAAATCCTTGGACGAATGATCTTCTCGATGCCGCCACCCTTAGCGTGACACAGCAGCGATCGACTTGCCCCATATAGTTTAACGAGTTCGTCTTCGATTATACGAACAGCATGAAGCCAGGCACGGCTTTCGAAGCTCCTTTCGACCTGGCCGATCCTCATAGCGAGCTCGTACCATCTCATGCCTTCAAATTGAGGAAGGCCCATCCACTGGCATGACCATGATCGGTCGTCGCTCGGAAACGAAGTCGCGGAATAGGTGAAGGCGGCCTGACGTATTTGGTCGATTAGCGCGCCGAGTTCGTCCTTCCGCTGGTCTCGTCCGAAATCGAGAAGGACAGTGAGGCAGAGGGAGTAGAGTTCGGCGTCCGGGCGCGTCTCTGCAGCCGCAATTGCCTGTCCCATCAAGTTGAGGCTTCTCTCGAACGCGGCGATGGCTTCGGTCTGATCACTCGCCCCCAACCCATCAGCCATCGCCAGCATTCCCAGAGACGTCGCTGCCTCGCTCTTTACGCCATCAAGCTCGAGGAAACTGTCGAGCACGTCCCGCAGTTCATCATCTTCGATATGGGCCAGTATGAAGCCGATGATCCTGGCGGCGTGCTGCAGATAGTCAGGGTGGTCATCGATAGCGAGATCGAGAAGGTGGGCTTGCAGACGCCTCATATCCGGTGGTCGCGTCATCGCCACGATGTAGGCGGCCTTCAGCGCCTGAGCCCGAGCGATCGGGTGTCGCTCCTGACGGGAAGCGAGTGTCAGCAGAGACGACGAATAGCGCTCGGGGAGATGTGCTCGAGGCTCGACAACCGTGATGTTCGCGATCTCCGCAAGTAACCCAGGATCTTCGGCTGTCTCGATATTGTAGGCGATCGCAGCGTCGCAGTCGGGAGATCCGGCGACCCACATGGCTTGGAAGAGCCCGGCAGCCATCGCTTCATCCTTCAACTCGTCGACAGCCGACAACAGATCCCGCAAAGCTTCCCCGGAAAGGTCCACGTTCGGATCATCGGAACCGCGACTGAATATCTTTTCGACGACTGGGTTCATTGGTACCGTCTCAGAAAAGCTTGTCCTCGTTGAAAGCCTGCTTGCGATTCTCGAGCGCGAGAACACCGTCCAACTCCGGTCTATGAACGGCTCCGATGATGATCTGAAGCTCGGGCTCTTCCTTGAGAACGTCGCCCAGACTTCCCATCAGGGAGGCGAACTCCGCTGCCATTTCCTGCGATCCTGGCGAATCCAGCACCAATAGTCCCGGATGACGACCGATACCGCTTCCCCTTGCCACCGAAACCACCGAAATTGCGAGTGCCACTCGGACACGCAGGTTTTCCCCAGGCGACAGCTTGGAGAAGGTCGTGGCTGCGCCGCCTTGATTGATTTCGAGCCGGCTCGAATGCAGCGTCATGCTCTCCAGATTCTGGACGCCCAGACGGACACTATAATCGAGAAGCATGTCGCCCACTTTCTTCAAGGTGTCTGCCTGCGTCCGCTCCATTAGATCCTTGGTGATCTTCTCGGCAGCCTTGAGGATCGCATGCACGTCGGTTTGAGGTTCCACATCGACGGCAACCTCCGCGACCTCTTCGTCCTCCTCCCCTATCAGCTCCTTTATCAGGGCTTCAGTGATTTCGACCTTGCGGAAAAGGTCATCCGCCTTGTCCGGAACCGAAAGCTCGCTCTGGAGATCCTTCATCTCAGAGGCGAGCACGTCCATCGCATTCACCGCATTCTTGAATGTGTCAGCGGCCTTGTTGGCTTTCGCTTCGCACTCGCCCGCGTTCGTGGCCGCGTCAGCGACCGAATCTTTCAGAAATGAGAGATCGTCACTTGCCTGTCCGTCCGGCGCACCGACATCCGTCGTTCCGCAGAGGCCACAGGTAGGAACTTCTTCAGCTTTCAGCCGCGTTCCCAAGTCCGCTTCGCATGCGGGGCAGCAGCGGGGTTTCAGGCGGCGGAAAACATACCCGGCTTCCGTATTATCCTTCGCCTGCTGATATGCGTGACGCGTTTCATTCCATGAATCCTTGGCGACCTGAAGCGCGGCGGCAGCCTGATCCCTAGCGATCCTACAGGTAGTGATGTCGGCCTGCGCGCTCGCGATCAGCCTGTCGAGTTCGATCAGGCGTCTTCTGAGACGCTGTCGATCGGGAAGCTTTGCCAGGTCGTGCTTGGCCCGCTCCAGATCCCGGCGCAAGGTGTCCACACGCGACCTTGTCCGGGCGGCCATAGCATCGCGCGTCGCAGACTGTCGCCGCTTGGCTTCGGAGTATTGCTTCTCGGCCGCAGCGGCGGCCGTATAGGTTGAAATCCATGGGAGGCCGATGAACCACTGCACTAATCGCGTCGGGAGCCCGTCAACGACCTGCTCGCCGAACAGCGCAGCCCCAGGCCCACGCACGAAAAGTGCTGATGACATCGCAGGCCAGCCGTGCTCGACTATGGCGTCGTTGCCCTTATGGAAAGCATGGATCCGGTCGAACCCCAGCTCATCGGTGAATAGATCGCTCATTGACTGCTCGAATGCCTTGCCCGCAGTCCCTTCGTAGATCACCGTAGACGGATCCCTCCCACGCTCAAGCCGCGCTGTCGCGTCCTCTGCGTTTTCGATGCCGGACAATTTGGAGACCCGAACCGCGTAGAGGACCTCATCGATGCTGAAATGCACGTCGACGCTGTCGAGCCACTTCCAGATATCGGCCTTCAGATCGCCTGGAAACCTTCCCTGGAGAGCGCATCGAAGGATATTTATGATCGATGACTTTCCCTTGGAATTCCCACCGGAAATGACACCCCAGAGACCTTTATCGAGTCCTTCCCATGCAAACTCGAATCTTTGCGTCCCCCCGTGCTTGATCCCGCCGAAGCTGACGGAACGTATTCGCAGTCTTCTGGTTCGGGGAAACACGGACTGCGCCCGGACTTCATGGGCGGCGAGTACGGCCTCCACTTCCTCGATCGTTGCACCCGACTTCGTCGCAATTGCCCGCGTCCAATCGGCGGACGATGTCACGGATTTCTCAGCCATCTTCTTTCTCCTCCAGCTTCTGGAGCCGGACGCGCACGCGGTCTCTAATTGAGGGAATGACAGATCCGAAGGGCGTCGAACCGTATTCCGGATCGCGATAATGTATTTCTTTCAGAGCTGAACCGCTCTGATGTCCCGCGATGGACAATGCGAGATGCGTCTGCTTTTCGTACCAGCGAAGCGCAGGAAAATCGTCGAGCACGGAATCAAGAAAGTCTCGCGCAGCAGCCCCTGACAGGTACTCGTGCTGACGAATTCCGTTTTGCAGGCCTCTGTCCATCGACCGGACGAGTCCGCGGTATGACAAAACGCCCAGCGACGTCTGCAGATCTTCGTATGCTCCCCGTCGCCACCGGATCATCTGTACTTGGCGGACATCCGGTTCTTCGTCGGCGAATATCTCCTTCGCAGCGGAGAGTGCCTGCTGGTCGCCATCCTTTTCGAACCGGTCCAGAAGTTCGTCCGCGAGATAGTCTGGATACCTCACCCAGAAGTCGATCGCGAGCGCGCGCTTCTCGCCAATGAAAACGCTGTCCCACTCATCATCGATAGATGATTCAACGGGTTGACTACCCCTGACGAGAATGAACAGGAGGCGCAACGCATCGCGATAGGTGTAACCCGATGGTCTTGATGGGCCTGAAGATATCGCCATGGTTTGCCACTAAGGATGATGCACATTTATACTCGCATAACGTTCCTTATAACTGGTTTCTCAAACTTGGAAATTGTGTTTGCGAGAAAGATTTCGGCGCTGCGTTGGCGTTTCAAGCGTCTACTTCCGATAACTGTCTGCGTTCGGCGCCTCGGTCGACGCGGCTTCGCCCCTCAACAAGATGCCGCGGAACTCCGAGGTACTGATTCCCTCAGGACTGATTCTGCAGGCAGGCAGATCTGACGCGTCGCGCGGCTCGAAATCGAAGCGAGGCCGACAAGCAGAATACCCGTGATCGGCGCACCTAACGTGTCAGAGGCTCTCGCGAGTTTCGATGAATTCTTCCAGGCTCTCCGCTCGTTCCTCGGCAAGAGCCTGTCGCCATTCCACCATCAGCATGGGATGAAGCGTTCCACCTTCGGCGAAGGAGGCAAAGAACGCTGCGTCGCGCCTGCAGAATTCTTCCCAGGCAGCCTGGCTCTCTTCCAATAGTTGGAGTTTGATTCCCGGGATTGCACGGATATTTGCCAGGAGGGAGGCGACCTCCTCTTCGGCAGCTTCAAGGGCCTGGACGGCATCGATCGTCATCTGGGTCTGCGTGAACGGGAGTGTGCCTTCGATGTGCTTCACGGTCACCCAATCGCAGGCTTCGATGAACGCGGCAGTCGCGCGGCAGAATTCCGCGACATCGTCGTCCTTGTATGGCCGCTGCCCTGATAGTTCGTGCACCAGGATGTGCCTGGCGGTGAAGATCTCGCTCATCAGCCGCAAGGTTGTATCGATGTCTGCGATTATTGGCTCGAGCGGGAACTGATCCTCTTCCTCCGTCCAGCGCCTATGAGACATCCGCAGTTCCTCCTTCGCGTCTGGAAGCAAAGTGGTGAGAACCTTTATGATGGCGTCAACACTGCTCAAACTGATCGCATGCGCAACGATGTCGCCAGGACTGAATTTCTGCTTCTCGATGCTATCCGCGAAGATGAAATCGAGTTTGAGGTCCTTCACCAGCAGCCTCGCTCTCTCGGCGAAGACCTCTTCGCTTGAGTCGACCATTTGTCCAACCATGGATCGCACGAACACCTCAAGGGTAGTCGCAAGTCTGACTACCACATGGTCGCCGATGAAGGTCTCGCCCTGTGGCCTGATCTCCCAGGCCTTTGCCAGCTCGGACACCTGGAAAACAAGTTCCGATCCCCGCCTGGGTTTCCCGTGGCGCTCCTTCCACTCAATGATTTGCTGCGGATCGAGATATTTCATTCCGAATAGGTATCAAATCTGACGACGCGGGCAATGCCGCGATGTTCCCCGGCTGAATCCTGCGCGAGTTGATGTGCCATCGTCCTTACTTCATCCGGTTAATGGGACCCGCAATGAACCGAATGATGATCGACCGCATTTGATCGAATCCCTTCCCGGACGGTTAAGAGCCTCTCGCTAATAGAGGCATTGAACTGGGATGCATGCCGAAAAGAGGATAAGATGCAACGACTTGGCCTGAAGCACGAGGTTGAGTTCCGACCTGGCTTGGCGGAACCAATCTACAAAACAACCTACATGGTCAAGCTGTCTTGGGGAAGGTTGGTCACGGGGGATGACTATGAAGGTCTCATGAAGGCCTTGATGGCCATTCAGCATGACATCGAGTGTTGCTTACTGAACGAGTTGGCAAAAGAACGCGAAGAAGTCCTGCGAAAGCAGCACAATGAAATCGAAGCTCTAAAAAACGGCCACCTTGCCAAGGTCAAGAGCAAGGCCGAGATAACCATAGCTCAGCAGAACGGAATAATAGCGGCAATGCGGCAAGCGTCCAGCGACGTTGAACGACGGGTGCTGGATCCAGGGAAGGGAGGCCAACTGAAATTCATTACCGTCTATGGACACTCCGATGAAATGTCAGTCGAGCTCTTCAGGGACGGAACGTCGATTGCTGAGGATTCAAATTCGTTCGACCTCCAGGTCCGGATCGACGGCATCTTCACGCTACCCGCTCATACAGAACCGAAACCGTAGCGACCGATGCCCGATACCGCTCGGCGTTCTCGAAATGCTCGGGGTCTCGCCGAAGCGCATGGCACGCTTCCTTGCGCATACGCTCGATCAGCGGATGACCGAGATTGTACACGGAACCCGGCCCATACTGTCGCTCAACCACCTCCCAAAGCTTCGATCGTTCCCGAAAACTCGACCATGGAAAATGGTCCATTGCCATGCCGAGGCGCGCGGCCCGATCTAATGCGTCCCTTAGCGATACCAAGCTGCCGCATTCGACGGAGCGTATCGCAAGCTCGAGAGCGGCGGCTTCTTCTGGATTGCATTGCATCTCGGTATCGCGGTTCATTCGGCATTCTCCACAACCCCAAGGTCAGGCTTCATAGCCGCCGGCGCAAGGGGTGAAATCTCGATAAGCCCTGCGGGAAATCCATCAGACCGGGGTGGCTAGAAGGTCGCCATGCCGAACAGGCAGGACGCCCGACACGTCGAGCATCTCCGTAGCGGTCGGCACAGCTTCAGCGAAACTCGTCTTCGTCGACGGCCGCAGGGCCCAACATCATCCAGCGGCAAATCCTGCGCCGACGTGGCGTAGAAGATGCGCTTGAGTACTTCGGGGTGCTTATCGACGGTCGTCTCGTCGAGGCTCACATAAGGCTCCTTCCGCGAAGACTGAGGATGCGTTCATCCGGAGTTGCCAGTTGTCCGACACAGCCTCAATCACGTCTTCCCTTCTGGAAGAGAACCTCACCTTGACGCGGCGAACGACGTCGATAAGATCAACCCAAAATTGTCGCACGCCTGTCCCAATTCATTGCGCTAATGGGACGCGGCGACCCAAGATCGCAGTTGAATATCCATAACGAAATGAATTCGTCCGGGGGGACGGCATGCTGCTTGATCGATCGATCGTCGATGAAATTACAGCTCGATGGAAGGGCTACAGCGGGCATCAGAAGGGTACCCGCGACCTGACGTCGACCGGAACCACGGCGGTGAAGCCGTCCGCCGCTATCGACGAGTTCTGGAAAAAGCGCGCGCTTGCACCTTCTCCGGACGGAACGGAATTCAGATCCATCCTGCCGGTCGGTCCCGCTCCGATCGGCGGAGCGGATCTTTCACCAGACCGCCGTGCGGAACGAGTGCTGGGAACGAGCGATCTCCTCGAGGTCGTCTTCCTGCAAGCCGCTCTCACTGTCGCTAAAACAGTAGCCCGTGTCCGCGTCGGCGCGCCAAGCGGCTCTCTGATAGGGTACGGCACGGGCTTCCTGGTTTCACCTCGCGTCCTGCTGACCAACTGGCACGTCTTGAAGACCGCCGACATCGCTCGAAGCTCATCTGCGGAGTTCGGGTACGAGACGCAGCTCGGAGACGGCGCCGCGCGCAGCGGAGCGATATTCAAGCTCCGACCGGACAAGTTCTATTTGTCGGATCAGCAGCTCGACTATGCATTGGTGGCGCTGGAGCAGGCTGGCGAGGGAGGCGAGGACATTGCTAGCTTTGGCTTCAACGCTCTCATCGACGACGACCAGACGCTGATTACGAAGGGTCAGTTCGCCAACATCATCCAACATCCCTCCGGCCAGCCGAAACAGCTTGCCTTCCGTCAGAACGAAGTCACGGAAAAGCCTGAGAGCTTTCTTCACTATCGGACCGACACGGCTCCGGGCTCTTCCGGAGCACCCGTCTATAACGACCAGTGGCAGGTTGTGGCACTTCACCGCGCCGGCGTGTGGGCAACAAACGACGCCGGTCAAATCCTTGCGGTCGACAACACGGTCTGGCGCGAGACAATGGGCGAAGATCGTATCAAGTGGATCGCGAATGAGGGGATACGCATTCCTTCGCTGCTCGCAAACTGGCGATCCCGCGCCTCTTCCGCCGCAACAGGCCGCGGCTATCTCGACGAGGTCTTCGCTCCAGGCAGCCCGCCGGTCACTGAGCAGATGAGAACTGAGCCGGCCTCCCGCTCGACGACAGACATCGCTCAGGTCCGCCAACGGCTTCCCGACGCCCGACCAGACCGAGCGATCTCCGCGGAGACCGCGGACGGCGTCGTGACCTGGACTATTCCCTTGACGGTTTCCGTGGCACTTGGAAATCTTCCTCCGCGAAGCGCCTCGGCTTCGAACGTCCCAGAGCCGGCAGCACCTACGCCCACGCCTACCCCTGCCCCGGCAAGCGATACCAGTATCGTCACCCCCTCTCCCGATCTCGATACGACCCTTCGACGCGCCCGTGAGGTTCTCACCAGGGGTCGGGATGACATACTTCGAATCCGGGCCGGCTGGGTCTTCGACGACAAGGGGGTGACGGACAGGCGAGCTCTCGTCGTGGTCGTCAGGAAAAAGCGATCGCCGGCCGAGCTTGCGAGAGCTGGAGTAACGGAGCTTCCCACCACTTTCGAAGGATATCCAGTCGAGGTCATGGGACCGTCGGTCGAAGACCTGCTGCGTCTTTCGGTCGGCGCCAACCGAACAGAGCTGCTACTTCCCGCGAAACTCTCCGCAGAGGAGATCAAATACGCTCCTCCCGCGGGGCTTTCGCTGGCTCAGGTGAGCGACACCATGCGCGTGCTCGCACACGTCAGCCCTGACGCAGGATGGCCGACCCTCAGAACCTTTATTGGTAGCGCTCGTGAAAAGCTCGTCGGCGCCATGTACGAGTTCACCGCTCCGCATATCAGAGACGCGCTCGTCGACGTCGCCAGCAGGCCGGGTTTCAAGAAGCTGACCCTCGTCCTCGACTCCGCGAAAGGCAGCACAAGGAACCCCGTCTCCACGCCCGACAGCGAGGCCATGGTAAGAGATATGCGCCCTCTCCTTTCCCGCAAGCTCGACGTGGCCTGGGTAAAGTTGGGATCGGTAAACGGATGGGTCAATCACGACTATCATATCAAGGTTCTCGTGCGGGATGACGACGCTATCTGGCTGTCGAGCGGGAACTGGAAGCAGAGCGGCCAGCCCGATGCAGATCCCGCAGGCGACATCGATCTGCTCAAGAAGCTCCTGAAGGAAGAGAACAGGGAGTGGCACGCCGTCATCGAGCATGCCGGTCTCGCCAAAGCTTACCGAACTGCCATCATGGGTGACTTCAAGGCGAACGAGAATACCAGGCCACAAGACCTTGCTCTGCCCGAGTTGTTCTTCGTCGGCCCGACTGCCCCTCCGGCGTTGGAAGCCGCTCCCGCTATCCGCTACTTCGCGCCTTTCGACGATACGCGGCGGTTCGTGGTGCAACCCATCCTGACGCCCGACAACTACCTCGACGTCGTTATCGAAGCCGTCAAAGGATGCAGCGGAAGCCTGCTCATCCAGAATCAGAGTCTGTCGGTGCCGCCGGAACAGGCTGACGGCAGATACAGGACGCTCTGGGAGACGATCCTCACAAAGCAGAAGAAAGGCTACGACGTACGAATGATCTTCCGGGTACAGGATCGCGACCCGACAAAGGGGCGCGAGATGTTCGAGGCACTGAAGGATTTCGGCTTCGACCCGACCCACATCAAGCGACAAAAGGGCTGCCACACCAAGGGAATGATCATCGACGGCCGTCACCTCCTCTTGGGCAGCCACAACCTCACGAACATGGGCGCGACGACGAATCGCGACGCGAGCCTGTTGTTCGACGACGTGCCTCTTGCGGACTACTTCACGAGCATCTTCGAACACGACTGGCTGAACGTCTCCGAAACGGTCACTGCGCGGGCATGGCGTGGAAGCGAGCTTATGCTCGCAGACGGCACGTCTCCGGAGGGCTATGAGAGCTTCGACTGGAAGGCATGGCTTGAGAGTCAGTGAAAAAAGACTATGAGAATGCGGCATAGTCGGGATCGTCTATGAGTCTGGGGTCGGGCTTCGCCGAGGACAGGGAACGAAGTACAACCCACGGCGAGCCAGCCTTAATCTCTACTTCCTTCGGCGGTGTCGTCAGCATGTCGCGGAGCCGGCCGTGATATCGAACGCGTACGGCCAGGGCGCCGAGGTCGCCACCTGCCGCCGTCCGCGCCCAACTGGGTTGCGAAGACGCCTCTGAGACAGCGGGCCGGAATTCCGATAGAAGCGAAGGCGCCGTCCGAAGACCGGCGTCTTTAACATGGAGTGACCATGCTGGCAGGAGACCCATCGCGTTTCTCGCGCCCCGGACTGGGGGGATTCGACACTCATGAAGGATTCATCAAACTCCGTCTCGGTCATTCGCTGCGCGGCTCGGTACTCGTCCCCGACCTGCTCTTCGGACGTTTCGGACCCTGGCGATTTTTTCAGCCCTCCTTCTTCGGACCGTGCCAGATTGGGTTCGACGTCGAACCCGGTGCCGACGTCGCAACGCTGTCGATGGACGTCGCCCCGCCCAGGTCGAAGAACCCGACGCGCATTTTGGTGCGGATCCGATCAGGTTCCCGCGTGAGGTCCTATCTGGATGGATCGCAGCTTCATCAATGCGAGTTCGTCGGCCCTCGTCACATGGCGCCGTATGCGGCGGGAACGGCGCACAAGAGTTCCGCTGACGATTTTCAGATCGAGCTTTTTCATCACACAACGCCAAACGCATATGCCAGCATAGTGACCTCCGGCAGGTTGCGGTCGTCGCGGTGGAATTTGCAGGGAACGAGGAAGCTAAGAAACGTCGCCTATGTATACCTCACCAGTCTGAAAAATATCCGGAGCGACGAGGACCTACAGCGGATCGCCATGGCTTCGAATGGTGAAATTAAATTTCAAACGACCTCTTCACGTCGGCTAGAGGAGGTTCAGACGCTCGTGGTTTATCGCGAGAACACCTCCGGCAGAACCAGCGCGGTACGCTGCTTCGTTCCTGTGGAGCTACTGTCTTCGCCGCACCTCTACTTTCATCCGTCCGTGCGCTTCGAGCCGGCCTGGTACGAAATCGTCTCTCCCGAGATCTTCAAGGTCGGCGTTCTGCCCGGTGCAGAGCTGTCGCTCCTACGCCATGTCGCGGGCTGCGCTGAGGAAGACAGGGTCTCTTTCGACTACGTCGTGCTCGGCGACGCAAGCGAGCTCGTGGGCCTAGCAGCGCCCTATGACGAGGAGGAAACCAAGTGCGTCATGCACACTGAGCACCTCCTCGACAGAGTCGACTTTTTCCAGTTCTGGAGGGAAAGGCCGAACAGCGACCAGACCACCGGGCGTCGACCGGTCACACGGAACCTTGATCCAGCGTAAACCCGCAATCGAACTTTTGCCGATGGTATCGACTGAGTGAGGAAGTGGGACGCCGAACGACGGAAGCCTCCGTCCGCCCGGTCACCGACCTGCCGTCGCAGAGTTAATCACGGCGAACCAACGCGGAGAGAAAAGCTTCGTGCACCAATCGCTCGCATTTGAACGAATCCTGTTCCGGGACAGAAAGACTTCAGCCGGTATGCATCCGTCGTGATTGCATAATCGTGGGGTCAAGGAATGAATTCGAAGGCGGAAGCCCTAGCCAACGCGAAGACGCGGATCATCGCTCTACAGAGCCAGATGTCGTCGCGGATTCTCCAGATGGCTAAAGAAGTCGAGAAGCTCCTCGAAACAGTCTCGGAACAGGAAGCCCGAGAATTCCTCCGGGCCACCTGCAACGTGCCGTCCACGGAACTCTCCACCTACGTTCGCTGCAGCAGCAGGCTGCGCGGCCGCGAGGAGCTTCTCCAGAAACACCGGATTTCGTTCCCAGTCCTGAAGGCGCTGGTCGGAGTAGACGAGGAAACCAGTTCGGAAATCCTCGAGAGGATGGATATCGGCGAAAGGATCGATCTCAAGGCCATATCGATCATTCGGAAGCGTCTGCGCGAGTCGAAGCTGACCCCTGAGGAAGTGATGGCCGAGCGGGGCAGCAAGGTCACGGCAGCGGCAGCGCGCAAGCGAATACAGGCATCCTCCGCCGCTTTCCTCGATCGGCTCCGTTCGTTCGTATCCGGCATCATCGACATCCGAGATGCTGCCGAACTCGGGGCCGACAATGTCCGGCACGAGGCTGGCGAACTGCGGGCAGGGTTCGAAGATCTGTTCGGCTCGGATCATCGCGCTCCTGAGGAACTTAAACCGCGTTCGGCCGCATACGAGCTATCGGTGGCGTATCGCGCCCTGATGCATCTCGAGGACGGCACCCTGCCCCTTGCCGGCGGCGTCGGCGAGACTGATCCCGGCCGGGCGCATCCGTGGCTGCAGTCGCTCAATGCTCTGACCGGGCGAGCGTTACCTGGGCGCAAAGAGGATAAGGCGAACCTTCGAGAACTGCCTCCCGCTGAAAAGCGCCCGACGGTCGTCGAGATCTGCGCAGGAGCCGGGGGAATGTCGATAGGCCTCGAGCGGGCTGGCTTCGAACACATCGCGCTCATCGAGTACGACAAGCATGCTGCTGCCACGCTCCGCCGGAACCGCCCTGACTGGACAGTCATCAAGGAGGATCTCCGGAAGATGGATTTCAAGTTATACCGCCAGCTTGATATCGACTTGGTGAGCGGGGGCCCTCCTTGCCAGCCCTATTCATCCGATGGCTACGGCCTCGGCAAGGACGACACGCGGGACTTGCTTCCGGAATGCGTTCGCATTGTCGATGAAATTAGACCGAAGGTGTTTTTGTTCGAGAACGTCGATGGCTTGCTTCAGGCACGTCACTCGGATCACGTCGCCGACATCCTCTGCGGATTCAGGCGCGCTGGTTACGAGGTCGACATTCATCGCATCCATGCTGAAGACTATGGGCTGGCTCAGGAACGAAGCCGCGTCCTGATCATCGGAATTCGCAAGGATCTCGCACGCTCCTTCCGGATGCCGCCGACATTCCCGCAGCGACGCACCAATCTCGGGGACGTTCTCGTCGACCTGATGGCGGCGAACGGCTGGGAAGGCGCGCGCGAATGGGCACGAGAGCGTCGGGAGAGCAACGCCATCGCATCCACCATCGTGACGCGCCGCGGGAAGCCGCGCGCCAAAGAGGCAGCTCGCTGGGGCTCCAAGGGCGTCGATATCGCAGGCCTGCCGGAAACGGCCCCCACCAGGGAGCAGGCAGCGAGACCGGGCTTCATGCCCGCACTGACGGCGAGGATGCGTGCCCGGCTTCAGGACTTCCCGGACGAGTGGGAATTCGTCGGGGGCAAGCAAGCGACGGCTGACCAGATTGGCAACGCGGTGCCGCCGCGCATGGCACAGGCCGTTGGCCTTGCTATCCACGGGACACTTAAGGGCGCAAGTTGGGATTGGGAGGCGATGCTCTGGCCGGAGAATAACGATAGGAGATTGGTATCCGCGCCGGCGCTGCTATCGGACTATATCGCGGCTGAAAAAGGCCTCACCGGAGACCTCGCGGCGAGCGCGGTTGAGACGCCCACGTAGAGGTACCCATGGCAAGCGAATGCGACGCAATTTGCCGATCACCGCTCGGCCCTTGTAGGTGAACGTCGTGTTCCGGGCGACGACATGGAGATCCGAGATCTTCGCCAGGTCGGTGATGATGTCCTCGGTGATGCCGTCGGAAAAGTACTCCTGCTCGGGATCGCCGCTCATGTTGCTGAAGGGCAGGACAGCGATCCATAGTTTCTTCTGCGCGGAATTGCGCTTGTGAGGCGGCGTCTCAATGCGGTCTGGCGATCCCCCATCGAAGTTCACGCGATAGCAAGCGATCGGTTCTGCGATGTTCTTAACCATCTGGTCGCCCATTGGCTCGAACGCAAATGCGAGCTTGCCTGCGACCTCCTTCGATACCTTTCCTGAAACGCAGATGCCGCCGGGCGAGGCGAGCGCCTGCAGACGGGCGGCTATGTTCACACCCTCGCCGTAGCGATCGTCACCATCGACGATCACTTCGCCGAGGTTGATGCCGATGCGTATCTCCAAAGGCGCGGTTTCGGGGGTTTCAGCATTGTGCTGGGCCATCCCCCGTTGAAGTGCTGCAGCGCATTCTACCGCATTGACGACGCTGCCGAATTCAGCGAGCAACCCGTCGCCCATCAGCTTGAAAATACGCCCATTGTGCTTCTTGATTTCGGGCTCGAGCAGTTCGCTGTGGCCAGCTCTCAGTCGTTTGAACGTGCCGCCTTCGTCCATCTCCATCAGGGACGAGTAGCCGGCAATATCGGCGGCAAGAATTGCTGCGAGATTGCGTTCCATGCCGATCCCCTCGGTGAGCACGCGTTCCGCCGCAGATGATAGCATGGGGCCGAAGTTCGACACAAACTACCTCAAGGCAAAACGCGGTCCATTCCGGCGCGAAGCCGTGAGCCCCTCGCTATTGAATGACCATGGCTTTGGTCTTTAAGAATTCGCATACTCGGCGAGAAGCTGACCATCGCAAGGAACTTTAGGTCGCTACTCTCTTCAGCTTTAAATTGGAGCTTGGGCGAGTGTCTCACCCAAGCCAGAAGTACTCATTTGCGAACCGATGAGGTTACCGACTCAATCACCTCGGTCGCCATCTTGAGCTCTTTCTTGCGGTTGCCGATGCCGTGGCGACGGGCAATCCAGCCGAAATCGTTATAGGCGACGTTCACCGAACCGTCCTTCATTTGATAGACGAGAACACGGACCGGCCAATCCAGACCGGAGGTCGGGCTCGCTGTGATGAAAGTCGTTCCCAACGCGGGATTCCCGAACAGGATCAGGCGGGACGGTCGGACCTTGTTGCCGGCGGCATTTCCGAGCTTTGCCTGGTCGATGTCGTCGAATAGTATGATTCCCTTCTCGGCGACGTCGGCCTTGATCCTCTTTACGGTCTCGCTGACCGAGTAGCGACTCTCGAGCGTGACGACGCCATCACGCTTACCGGCCTGTGCGACGCTGGCGGAGGTCACGCCGAGAGCGGCGGAGGTCAGCATGGTGAAGGCGAATAGTTGACTGATAAACCTGGGCATTTCTTCATTCCTTTGTTGGGTTGGACGATACGCCTGGATTGTCGCTGGTGATGTCCGGGATGGATAATGCCGTTCGATGTGCGTTTCGATGACCTTGGATTATAACCGAGACGTACCGGGCGTTGAGCCGATGGGAAGAGCGATCACAATGGCTGCAAGCAGCGCTGCGACGAGCACGCCGACACAGGTCGGCCAGCCCATCTCATCATAGATCTGGCCGAGTACTAGGCTGCCTGCGAGACCCCCGGTGTAATAGGACGCGAGGTAAATTCCGCTAGCGCCTGCCTTGTCCGTGACTGCGCGTCGGCCAACCAATCCGGTGGCGATCGCTTGGGCGAGAAATGTCCCTATTGCCACAAGCGCCAGTCCGGCCAACACCAGAGGCAAGCTGACACTCAGAAGTGCCGCGAGGCCGACAACAGCGAGCCCAAGCGTCGAGATGATCCCTAGTTTCGCTCCGATCCTCGCCGCGAGCTTGCCTGCCATCGGCGTGGTCAACATCGACGGCAGGAATACCAGATAAACGAGGCCGAGCGTCATCGGCGACAGGCCGAGAGCCACGAGTTGGAAATTCACATAGGTGAAGGTTCCGATGAAGACGAAAAGGATAAGGAAGCCGATCGCGAAGACGCGGCGCAGCTCACCATCGGCGAAATGATAGGTCCAGCGGCGCATGTTGAATGATCCGTCCTCGCTAGTCTGCATCATGGCCGAGGTCTTTTTGAGGGTGAGCCGCACAAGCAGCGCGCCCGCGATGTTGAGGGCCGCGAAGGTGAGGAAGTTGATTTCAAGCCCACCGAACCCGGCCACGACTGCGGAGAGGATGCGACCGAAGAAGTTGCTCGCGACATTGCCGGTCACATAGGCCGCCAACGCGCCTGTCGCTTGCGTTGGCGAGAAGTGTTCCGACAGATAGGCAATGGTCAGTGTGAAGGCTGCCGACATGCAGAGGCCCTGGACGATACGGAGGGAGGCAAAAACTTTCAGATCGTGGGTAAAGGCGAGAGCTGTCGTGGGAAGGGAAAGCAGCGCAAGGCTGATCCAGATACCGCTGCGATGATCGATCCTGCGACCGAAGAAGGCAATGCCAAGGCCGGCGACGGCCATGCCGAAAGTGCTTGCATTGACGGCAAAGCCCATGGCGGCGCGACTGACCTGGAATTTCTCGACAAGTGTGGGCAGGATTGCCTGGGCCGCGAAGAGATCGACCAGCGTCAGGAAGGCGATCAGCGCGATGACGGCAAAGCGCCAACGATCGGTGTCGGCTCCGAGATTTGCGCGCGGCGGATTGAGGACGTGCTCGATGCCGGTCATGGCGATCGCTCCAACAGTTGGATGAAGTGGTGCGGCATCTCCGATCTGGCGGGACCGGAGACGCCTTTCAGCGAGCCTGGGAGCAGCTCACATGGATTCGTGCTTTTGCGCTTCCGAGGTGAGGATGTCGGCGGAGTAGAGGATAGCCGGCTCGCTGCCATTGTTCTTCCACCAATGCGACAGCATGCCGAATTCGGCAGTCACGTCGCCGGCCTTGTGCTCGATCGGCACTTTGCAAGTGCTGCGGTATTCGGTGATCGCACCCGAAACGATCAGGATATTGGCCGGGCGAACCTCATGCGAATGCCACGGCACGACGCCACCGGGCTGCACGACGAGCTTGCGCATGCGTAGGGCACTGTTCTTCCAGGCATCGCCCTTGGAGCCGAGATCGATCGAGGAAATGACTTCGTCGGTCACGTTCTTCGGCATCATTTCGCCGGGCTGCATGCCGTTTTCGGCGACCTGATCAACCGGGCATTCGCCGGCATGGGCATAGCCGGTCGGGATGGCGGTGAAGGATGCGAGAGTGAGGACGGTGGCGAGTGTCATGCGCTTGGCATTGAGGTCGAATTTCATCAGAGTTCTCCTTGTTGAGCCCGGATGAAGCGTTCGCGCCGGGCATGACAAGGAGCATGGAGAGCTCGATGGCGAATGAGAAATGCCGCCTTATTCTCAATTCCATAGCCTGAAGCTATCGTGAAACGCAGGACGTGCGGACGCCTCCGCATCGCCAGGACACGGAGCACAAATCATTGCATTCGTTATGCTTTCAGTGCGACCGGCTTGGCAGCGTGGCCCAACCGTAAGATTTGACCGCGCTGACGAAAGTCGAGACGGCGGGGGAGAAGCGGCGGCCAGTTACGGTTACAAGGCAGACTTCGCGGGTCACCTCCGGTTCGGCGACGGGCCGGACTTGCAGGCCAGGCACGACCGCGCTGTATTCCGGAATGAAACAGATACCGAGCCCTCCGGCGACAAGATTCTGAATCCAATCCTCCCGTTCGCTCGAATAGGAGACGATAGTGCTCACGCCTTGGGCGTCGCAGAGATCTGTCAGATAGTCCCAGTACTCGCAATTGACACGGCGAAGATAGATCTCGCCATCAATCGCGGCGATCGGAATGGCATCGTATTGACTGAGCCGGTGCCCCGACGGAAAGGCCAGCATGAACCGTTCCCGAAACAGCGGCGTCACATCGAAGCGTTCCGGAAAATTGTCGGCGCTCGACATGATCGCGATATCGAGCTCGCCCTGTTCCAGCAAGCCCGACAACTTGGCCGGAATGCCCTCGACGAGTTGGAGCTGGATGCCCTTGTGGCGCATGTTGAAGTCGGTGAGCAGGCCGGTAAAGCGCCGCGGTCCGATCGTGCACATGATGCCGACCTTGAGGTGCGCATCGTTGAGGCAGAGAAATTTCGACGCCTCGGTTTTGACGCCTAAAAGTTCGTCCTGCACTTGCTGGAAACGCGGACGCAATAGGTTGCCGAGATCGGTGATGTGGGTGAGGTTCCGTTCGCGACGGAAAAGCAGGCCGCCCACCTCGTCCTCGAGCTGCTGAATGGCGCGGCTCAGCGCGGGCTGGGTGACATTGCAGTTCTGCGCCGCGCGCGTGAAGTTGCGTGTTTCGCAAACGGCCAGAAAATACCGGATGTGATGAATATCCATATCCGCTCTCCAATAACCCAAATGTATGCCAGTGCATCTATTCTGGTCCCGAGCGCTATCTTCCGCCAATGCCACTGAATTATCAATTCCATTAGCGAGCGGCATTTCTCTTATGACTGCAGCCGCGCCATTTTGAACGGGAAGCTACACGTCGTGGCGCCTAAAAATGGAGAATGCGATGCTCAATCTGCTTGCTACAGAAACCGAATCCCTGGCTGGCCGGAAGATGCTCGAGGGTCGTACGGCGATCGTGACGGGCTCGACCAGCGGCATCGGCCTTGGCATTGCCCATGCGCTGGCAAGGGCAGGCGCCTCGATCATGCTCAACGGTTTCGGCGATCCGGCCGAGATCGAAACGTTGCGAGCCGAGATGGCCGAAGGCAACGATGTCGATGTCGCCTATGACAGCGCCGATATGTCGAAGCGCGACGCTATCTTGATGATGGTGGAGCGCGCACAGGCCCGGTTCGGCCAGGTCGATATCATCGTCAACAATGCCGGCATCCAGCATGTCTCTCCCATAGGCGAATTTCCGCCCGAGAAGTGGGATGCGATTATGGCGATCAACTTGTCGGCCGCCTTTCATCTTGTCCAGGCCACTTTCGACGGCATGTGCGAGCGCGGTTATGGCCGCATCATCAATGTCGCCTCAGCTCACGGCCTTGTCGCCTCGCCCTTCAAGTCGGCTTATGTCGCAGCAAAGCACGGCATGGTGGGGTTCACCAAGTCGATTGCACTGGAAGGCGCCGAGTTCGGCGTGACGTCGAATGCAATCTGCCCCGGCTATGTCTGGACGCCGCTTGTCGAGCAGCAGATCGACGCGCAGGCGAAGTCGCATAACATCGCACGCGACGCAGTGATCCGCGACGTTTTTCTCAAGAACCAGCCGACCAAGCGTTTCGCAACCGTCGAGGAAATGGGCGCGCTCAGCGTCTTTCTCTGCTGCGATCTGGCAAGCTCCATCACCGGCACGGCCATTCCGGTCGATGGCGGGTGGACTGCGCATTGAACATGTCAACCAGTGCAAATCAGGGAGTGACGAGCATGAACAAGCACGCAGACGTGAAGAAAATGAGCGCCGACGGTGCAGGTGTCGCCTCCCCTAAGCGAGGGCCGCGGACGCTCAATCTGGCGCTCCAGGGCGGAGGCGCGCATGGCGCCTTCACCTGGGGTGTGCTCGACCGGCTGCTCGACGAGCCGAACCTGTCCTTCGAAGGTGTTGTCGCAACCAGCGCCGGCGCGATGAATGCCGCGGTGCTGGCCTATGGCCTGGCCGAAGGCGGGCGGAGTGGGGCG
Source organism: Rhizobium sp. PRIMUS64 (assembly GCF_023006465.1). Taxonomy (NCBI): domain Bacteria; kingdom Pseudomonadati; phylum Pseudomonadota; class Alphaproteobacteria; order Hyphomicrobiales; family Rhizobiaceae; genus Rhizobium; species Rhizobium sp. PRIMUS64. The sequence goes on from NZ_JALBGX010000008.1 coordinate 43,181, forward strand.
CAGACTGCGCTCGCCAATTTCTGGCGGCGCGTCAGCCATGCATCGGCATCCGGGCCTCTGCAGCCAACGATCTTCGACAGGGTGACCGGATCTCGGGCGCTGGAATTCTCGCCGGCCTTCATGATGTTCGACATGGTGACGCGGCTGATGTCGCCCTACCAATTCAACCCTTTCAATTTCAATCCGCTCCGGCAGATCTTGGACCAATCGGTCGACATGGATGCGATCCGGATGGCGCGCTGCCCGGTGAAGCTCAGCATCTGCGCCACCAATGTCCGGACCGGCAAGGTCAAGGTGTTCGGCAATGACGAGCTCTCGATCGATGCCATCATGGCTTCGGCCTGTCTGCCTTTCCTGTTTCAGGCTGTCGAAATCGACGGCGAGTCCTACTGGGATGGCGGCTATATGGGCAATCCGGCGATCTTTCCGCTGATCTATGGCTGCGACACGCCGGATGTGCTGGTCGTCCATATCAATCCGATCGAGCGTGCCGAGGTGCCACACACCGCCTCCGAGATACTCAATCGCATCAACGAGATCAGTTTCAATTCGTCGCTGCTGCGGGAAATGCGGGCGGTGGCTTTCGTCACCGATTTGATTGATGCATCTCCGGAAAGTACCGGCAATCTCAAGCGCATCTTCGTGCACGGCATCTCCGATGACGAGACGATGAAGAGCCTTTCCGTGTCGAGCAAGCTCAATGCCGATTGGGGGGCGTTGGTCGATCTGCGCGACCGCGGCCGGGAATGCGCCGACATGTGGCTGCTGGCCAACTACCAGGACATCGGCAAGCGCTCGACAGTCGACATTCGCGAACGATATCTCTGATTTTCCAAGGAGTTCCTTCCGCGTCGCCGGTTCGGTCCGCTCGGTCCTTCGCTGCATGCCACTTCCTCCCCCCGGTCGCCCCGGGGGGATATTTTTTGCCTTCTCGCCAGGCGCCGCCGCGCATAGCGCCGGTCTATGAAAACCATGCCGCAACAGCATTTCAAACATCACCGGCAATGCGGGAAAGTAATTCAGTCAAGCCGGAAACCGGTTTGATCCAAACTCAACCAGGAGACATTTCCATGAACTCGACCTGCATCCTCATCGGCTCCGCTCTTGCTGCCATCACCTCCATGGCTGCCTCCAGCGCCTTTGCCGGCCCTGCTGCACAGCCCGAATTCTCGTTCGAGAAGTGCTACGGCGTCGTCAAGGCCGGCCTTAACGATTGCCAGACGGCCACCCATTCCTGCGCCGGCACCTCGACAGCCGACAACCAGGGTGATGCCTGGGTCTATGTGCCGGCCGGCACCTGCGCCAAGATTTCCGGCGGCGCGATCGAACCCAAGGCCTGAGGCCCCCCCAGCTTCATTCAACCCATATGAAGGAGTGACCGATGTCCAAGATATTTCCCAATCTTCCAGTGCCGGATGCCGCGGGCATTGGTCTGCGCTCCCCGCATATTTCCGATATGATCTCCCGCCGGCCTTCGGCGGGATGGCTGGAGGTCCATGCTGAAAACTACATGGGTGATTCCGCCGCCGTCGATGCTTTGGAAAAATTGCGCGAGACCTATCCGCTGTCGGTGCATGGCGTCGGTCTCTCGCTGGGCAGCGCTTCGGGCCTTGATCGGGACCATCTGGAACGGTTGCGGAGCGTGTGCATCCGGTTTCAGCCAGCATTGGTCTCGGAACATCTAGCCTGGAGCGTTGCCGACGGCGCCTATCTCAACGATCTCCTGCCGCTCCGCTACGACGAAGATGCGCTCCATATCGTTGCGGCCAATGTCGACCAGTTGCAGGACAGGCTGCAGCGCCGCGTCTTCATCGAGAACCTGTCGGCCTATATCGCCTTCGCCAATTCCACGATGACCGAGGCGCAATTCCTCGCCGAACTCGTCAAGCGTACCGGTTGCGGCCTCCTGCTCGACGTCAACAATGTCTATGTCTCGGCCTGCAATCTCGATTTCGACGCCAAGGCCTTCATCGACGACCTGCCCGCCGATGCCATCGGCGAAATCCATCTCGCCGGCCATGCAGTCAACGAGGTCGAGGGCGACATCGTGCTGATCGACGATCACGGCTCCCGCGTGCCGCCGGCCGTCTGGTCGCTCTATGCGCATGTGCTGCGCAAGATCGGCCCACGCCCGACGCTGATTGAATGGGACACCGAGGTTCCCGCGCTCGATGTGCTGCTCGGCGAAGCAATGTGGGCCGATATGATGGCCGCCTCGATCGGTTTCGAGAAGCGTGGTGCGCCGCAGATCGCCCAGCAGCGGGACCGCAAGTTCCGCGGCATCGAGCTGCCCTCCACGAGCAATCTCGCACGCGGCGCCATGCCTGCGATCTCGGCGTTGACGACGATCACCCCATCGGTTTTCGCAAGCAACTCCGTCACGCGGAGGGCGCGTCATGCTGTCTGAACTCGAACTGCAGCGCGCCGTCGCGCATGCTATTCTTAACCGTCGAGGGCCGGATCTCGGCCCCTCGTTCGATAAGGGCGGCCGCTTCGATCCGATGCGCCGCTTCAATATCTACCGCAACAACACATTCGCATCGCTGAGTGCCACGCTCGTGTCCGTCTTTCCTGTCGCCGTCAGCCTGATTGGAGAGCGGTATTTCCGCCATATTGCCGCAAGCTTCATTCGTGTGAGCCCGCCGTCCGAAGCGCGGCTGGTACGCTATGGCAGCGACTTCGCCGATTTCCTCGGCCGGCTCGAAGACCTCAAGCCTATGCCCTTCATCGCCGATACGGCGCGGCTTGAATGGCTGATCGCCGAGGCGCTCGATGCGCCGGCGCTGCCGCCTGCGAATATGGCGGAACTCTCCCGGGGTGGCAAAGACACCATGCCCGACCTGATCCTCCAACGGTCTTTGCGACTGCTCTATTGCCGCTGGCCGGCGCTCGACATCTGGTCGGCACACCAGGCAAGCGGCGATCTGGATCAGCTTAGCGACATCAGAAGGCAACCGCAGCGGATCGCGCTGTGGCGGAACCAAGACAGCGTTCGCTTTCTCCGCCTCAACGGCGCCCATTACGCCTTTCTGCAGGCGCTGAAGAGTGGCCGCGGACTTGAACATGCCGTCAAAAAAGCCGCCGCGCGCGATCCGAATTTCGACCTCGTCGCCTCGCTCGGCGGTCTGTTCGCCGACGGACTTGTCACGCGCGTCCGTCACCAACCTCCAAACATCAACTGACAAGGAATGGATCGATGACCATGATAACCCCGACATCCGTGCCCGAACGAGGCGGCTTTGCCGGCCTTTATTCGCAGGCACTCCGGCTGGCCTCATCCGTGCCGCTTTCGGCGGTGCAGCTCGTCTCGCGGCTTACTGTTGCGAACGTGTTCTGGCAATCGTCGCAGAGCAAGCTCGCCTCCTGGCCCGTCACGGTCCAGCTCTTCGCCTTCGAATACCGCCTGCCGGTGCTCGATCCCGGTGTTGCAGCCCTGCTTGCCACGGCCGCCGAACTGTCGGGTGCAATCCTGATCTTCTTGGGCCTCTTCTCGCGTCTCGCGGCGCTTATGCTGCTTGGGGTCGTGGCGACGATCCAGATCTTCGTCTATCCCACGCATTGGGGCGAACATCTGACCTGGGCGGCTCCGCTGCTGCTGATTTTCGCGCGAGGCGCGGGCGCCATCTCGCTCGACCATCTCGCCGGCCGCTTTTTCTCGCGGGAGCGCTGATCCATGCGGATCGAAGCCGAGGGCGCGATGACGGGCGGTGCGCCGAACATGATCCGCCCAATGCCCGGGAATGGCCGCCCGCGCGTGGTCATTCTCGGTGCCGGCTTCGGCGGTCTTGCCGCAGCCATGGCGCTCAAGAATATCCAGGTCGATATCACCGTCGTCGACCGTCGCAATTATCACCTCTTCCAGCCGCTGCTCTACCAGGTGGCGACTGCAGGCCTATCCCCCGCGCAAGTCGCGATGCCGATCCGCCGCATCCTGTCGCGCCAGAAGAATGTGACGGTATTGATGCAAAGGGTCGAGCGGATCGAGACAGCCATGCAGCTTGTTCACACCGCCGAGCGCTCTATCCCCTACGACTATCTTGTTGTCGCGACCGGCGCCCGTCATGCCTATTTTGGCCATGAGGAGTGGGCCGAAAGCGCGCCGGGCCTCAAGACGATAGGCGATGCGACTGAGATCCGCGCCCGGATTCTCTCCGCTTTCGAACACGCCGAAGTCACCCAGGATGATCAGCGGCGCGCGGCGTTACTGACCTTCGTTGTGGTCGGCGGCGGCCCGACAGGCGTCGAAATGGCCGGCGCGATTGCCGAACTTGCCCGCAAGGTCGTGGTTCGCGACTTCCGTCACATCAATGCCGCTTCGGCGCGTGTCGTACTGGTCGAAGCCGGCAGCCGTATCCTGCCCACCATGCCGGCCTGCCTGTCGGCAAAGGCGCAGCGTCAGCTCGAAAGCCTGGGCGTCGAAGTGTTGCCCACCGCTGCCGTCACCCATTGCGATGGCGAAGGCGTCATGCTCGCCGACGGCCGCCACATCCGTTCGGCATGCGTGCTTTGGGCCGCAGGTGTCATGGCATCCAAAGCGGCCAAATGGCTCGGCGCAGGGGCGGACCGCGCCGGCCGCACGGTGGTCGACGAACGGCTGAATGTCCAAGGCCACGACAACATCTTCGTCATCGGCGATACCGCCGCGGCGAAGAACGAGGATGGCCATCCCGTGCCAGGCACAGCGCCAGCCGCCAAGCAGATGGGCGAGCATGCCGCGCATGCCATCCGGGCGCTCATCGCGGGCAATCCGGTCGCGCCATTCCGCTACCGGCATTTCGGCAATCTCGCCACGATCGGCCGCAAGGCGGCGGTCGCCGATTTCGGACGGATCAGGTTGTCCGGGTTTTCGGCCTGGCTGATCTGGAACCTCGCCCATCTCTGGTTCCTCGTCGGTTTCCGCAATCGCCTGGTGGTTTTCATGGATTGGGGCCTGGCCTATCTTCGCTATGAGCGGAGCGCCCGCCTCATCACCGACCGCCATGAGCGCTGATTCCCTTCCACGCGTGAAGATGGGCCGCGCAGTCACTATGCTGCTGCTGCTTGCCGTCATCTCGACCGCGGTCCTCGTACATCTGATCTGGCAACGTACCGCGAGTGCCAATGTCGACAATGTCGTGGCGGCCCTGGATGCGCAGAGCACTGGGGCCGTCCGCAACGAACTCGCCTCGCAACTCGCACTCGTATCGAGCACGGCGGAAATAATCCGCTCCGTCTTCTTCCAGGGCGCCATCAAGCCCGATGACGAGGTCAAGCGCGAGTTCTTATTTCTCTCGCTGCTGCGTGAGCAGCCGGCGATCGCCTGGATTGGGTTCGGTTTCACCGATGGGCGCTTCTTCGGCTCACATGCCGCCCCCGATGGCCGGATCGAGATGGTCGAAATCGGTATAGCCGCGCCCGGCGAACCTCGCACGCTGCGCCGTGACCGATACAAGCCGATCCCCGGCGACATATTCTTCGAAGAGCGCGTCAAGACCGAGAGCGCTTATGTGACGGAGGGGGCGTCCTGGTATCGCAAGGGCAAAGACAGCAGGAATCCGGCCTGGACTGTTGTCGATATCCTGCCCAGCGGCTTCGAGCCGTCGATCGTTCTTTCCAAGCGTGTCGAGGCCTTCGGTCGGCTCGAAGGCGTCGTCATGGTGGCGGTCAGCCTGCGGAAATTGTCACTGACGCTGCAGGATCTCAACCTCCCCTCAGAGAGCAAAGTCTATGTGCTCGCTAAGGACGATGTCGTTCTCGCGACATCAGAGCCGTCAGACGGCGTCATGGCCGCCCATCTCGCTGATTTTCCAAAGGCCGATGCGCTTTCCGCCGCCGTCGCGTCCGCGCGCAAGGCCAATCCTCGTAGTGCCTTCCGCACGCTTCAGCAGAGCGACGCGATTGGCCCGGTCTTCATTTCATCCAACACGTTGCCGTTCGAGGATTGGCGATTGCTGACGGCAATCCCACGCTCTACGTTTGCAGGCGATATCGACGAGAACACCAAGCGCGTGCTCTTCATCATTGCGGGAATCGCGCTGCTCGCCGCCGTCACGGCTATTGTTTTCGCTCGCCTGCTCTTCGCCCGGCCGCTTGCCCGGCTTGCCCAGCAATTACATGCGGTCGAACGTTTTGAACTCGGTGCAGTCAGCCACACGCCTACGATGCTGGCTGAACTCAACGACTTTTCGGTGGCGCTGAAACGGATGTCGTCAGGCCTATCGGCCTTCGCCCGCTTCATGCCGCTGGATGTGGTTCGGCCACTGGTCGATGGCGGCATAGAGCCCAAGCCCGGCGGCAAGCTCACCGACATCACTGTCCTCTTCGCCGACCTTCCTGGCTTCACCGAGATGACAGAGGAACTCGGCGCCGGTGTCGAGCCGCACCTCACCCGCTTCCTCACGCTTTCCATCGCCGCGATCCACGCCGAGGGCGGCACGGTCGACAAATTCATCGGCGACGCTGTGATGGCGATCTGGAATGCCCCGAACGACGAGCCCGATCATGCACTACGCGCCTGCCGTGCCGCCGCCGCCATCCGTAATGCGATGCATGCCATGCCGCCGCTGGCACCCCACCACGACACGGTGAGGGTCAGGATCGGCATTAACAGCGGCACGGCGCTCGTCGGCAATATCGGCTCGGCCGAACGCTTGAGCTATACCGCGATCGGCGATGCCGTGAATCTCGCGAGCCGTCTCGTCGGCGTCGCGAAAGACAATGGCGTAGAAATCGTGCTGAGTGGCGAGACGTTGGAGCGAACCTGCAATCAGGTCGATGCGCGCTCGCTGGGCGAAGCGATGGTGCGCGGCAAGTCGCAACCGGTGCCAATTTTCACCTTGGAGAGGAAATCGGCCCCGACATGAGGGAGGAGGCAGCATGGAGAGTGCATTTTCCCTTATTGGCCTACTCGCCTGGCTGCAGGTCAAGCATTTCGCCGCCGACTATCTCTTGCAGCCGGCCTGGATTCTGCAGGGCAAGGGCGACATCCGCCATCCGGGCGGCTATGCCCATGCAGCGATCCACGCGGCCGGCACCATTCCGGGGCTCTTGCTATTCGGATTGGATGCCAAGACGGTCACGCTCCTGGCGGTGGCAGAATTTCTGATCCACTACCTGATTGACCACGTGAAGGCGGTACATTCGCACCTCTACCCGGTTGCCATGACGACCCGAGCCTACTGGGCCTCACACGGAGCGGATCAACTGCTGCATCACCTTACCTACACTGGAATTCTGGTTATGGCGACCTGAGAGGTCATCCGGTGACGCAACCGCCTGTCCGCGCTTCGTCCGAAGTGGACGCAGGCTTGGCTCCGCCGGGAGAAATGAGCCATTCGACTGACCAAAGGCGATGAGGCAGCCCGATCTTGAGCGCCAACGACGACTGCACAAGCAACGCCGAGATGTCGAAACGAAGAATTCATGGCAGTCCTCTCGATTTCAGTCGCAGCAGACCTTGCGGACGTAGGTATTTCCGTAGGTCACCATGGCATCCTTCGCGATGAGACCGTGCGTCTTGAGCGCGTGTGACAGGTCCTTCGCTTCCTGCTCGCCATAGACGTCATGCAGTGTCACGGCGATCCAGCCGTTCGAAGCCAGATGTGCCGCGAGCGGAACCGACGAGGCTTTGATGAACGAGCGGGCCTCTTCGAGTGTCCGGAAGGATTTGACCTGCACGAAACGTCCGTCGCCAGCAGGTTCCTCGAATTCGTTCACCCGCACCCAGGAATAGTGCATGTAGCCGCTGGATGCGCCGACGGCGACGCGATACCAGTCGCCTAGTAGTTCAGTGACCTCCACTGGACTTCCGTTTGGCGCCTGTCCGATCGTCTTCGCATCGCCGTTGGCGTCAGATTTGATCGGGGCTATTCCCTTGGGATGAAGCACGAAGCCGCTCCGGGCTCGGGGAACTTCGAGCGACGCTTCATTGGTGGCCCCGTTGTCCGCCGGAACGTTGACGGAGTTTGCGGGAGGTTGGGTTTGGCTAGAACGCGGTGCCTCACCGATGGCGGCGCGCGCGTCTGCCTTGGGATAGCATAGGATCTGGAAGACGGATGGTGTGACGCGATCTGCAAGATCGGCCGTCGACAAGGCTGTCGGATTTTCAGTTGCGTCAGCGGCTTGAGCAACGAGGCTCTGAGACTGCAGGAATAGCTCGGCCACCGACGCGCGGATAGCGAAGTTCACGTTCTGAGCAGTGATACCGATCTCGTCTGCAGTCCTCTTAGATAGAGTGGCGCTCGTGATGCCGAGAAGGAGTCCATTCCGGTCAACGACGGGACCTCCCGAGTTCCCGGGCTGGATTGGTGTCGAGATCTGTATATATCTCGTGTCGTTGCGGATCCCCGCGAGAGCGTTCACGTTGCCCGTGGTGATCTTGACTGAATCTGCGAGTAGCGTGGCCAGAGGATATCCCACCGCAACAATATCCTCGCCGAGCCTTGTTGCAGACTTTCTGAATACCAGCGGCTTTAGTGGCTCGCCGGCCGTGATCTTCACGACTGCCAGATCATTGATCTCATCGATGCGGGGATCTGCGGCATCGCCCCTCCCCTTCACCTCGATGCGTCCGCATTCCTGCACCACATGGGCGTTGGTCACGATCCATCCGTCCGCTGTGACCGCAAACCCCGTTCCCGAGGACGTGGGTTCGTCGGCAAATGATTTTGAAGCGATGGCCATCGATAGGCCAGCGACGATGATTACGCGGCAGGTGACAGACATGCGAGCTCCCCAGATGTCGAAAAGTAGAGCATCTGAGGTGTCGATTTCAACCTAATCTTGCAACTTTGCATAATGATCGGCGGCTCTCTTGTGGACTGTCTCCGAATTGTGCGCCTTGCCCGACCATCGCGACGTATCCGCCTAGTCCCTAAAGATCGTGGTGATCTCGACGCCGCTGTCGAGGACAACCCACAGGGCCCGGACAAGATCGGCAGCCTCGAGGAGCGCTACCGACATCCACTCGCTCGATTGTCGCTATATGTCGTTTGCAACGGCATTGAGGCTGACTGTCGCGTCGTGGCCGGTTTCGCTCCCAGGGATTCCGACCTGCTCCCGGAGATCGCTCATGGTCGTTATCGCAGGGAACAGCAGTTTCCGAACCTCCGAAGGCGTCACCCGTTCGATTTCGTTCGCGGCTTTTGCAAGTTCGGCGACGAATGATGGGATACTGCTGTCTTGCGTTTGAACCATCACTGCTCGAATTCGGCGCCGGGCATCCATCCTCGGGTATAGCCTTTTCCCATGCAGGCCTTCGCGATGGCGAGTTGCTCCTGAAGCCAGATGCGATCCCGAAGAAGGGCTTCGATGGTGGCTCGTGGGTCACCGCCGTGCCATGCCATCGCTGCATCCACGGGATTCTGATCGGCCTTGTTATTTTGTTCAGTGAGCATCATCAGTTCCTCGTACATTCCGGAGAAACATGCTCCATGGAAGGTCGCTGAGCGCGAGGGCAGCTCATTGCAACGACGCACGATGGCGGGAGCGTCTCCACGGTAGCGACCTGACCGAGTCGCAGCAAGCACCGGTGCCCCGGGATTCCGCCGGCCTCATTCCTCACGAAGGATTTTCGATCCTTCAGGTCTCGCCTTGTAGCCGAGCTACCCAAGCTATCGCCAAGTCAGAGACCTGGACAAGTCTGGCGACCGGACCATCCCTCGAACCACGATAGTGGGCGTTAGTGGAACACGTGCTTAATCAACAGCGTGTATGCCAATGCTTTGGCAGTTCCCCAAGGGGTTAGTAGTGCGGACAGTTACGTCGAAATTCGCTCATCAGGTGTGCAAATCCTTCCCCGAGCTGACGTTCGATTTCATCGACAAAAGCCCGACCAGCAAGGATCGGATAGATTTTCATGGACCCGCGAACGCCAAAGTTAAACTTAATTTTTCAAGCAATGCTGTGGAGATCGATGACGTCTTCGTATTGGGATCGCTGAGAGGACGCGGCAATACCAGACGCCTGACGCAAGCTCTCTACATGGCTGCTGAGAACCTACAATTCGACAAACTGAAATTGGTTGCTGCGCAAGAAGGCCGGTTCGCCTGGTTGGTGCTAGGCTTCACACCTACGCAGGATTGGTGGTATCAGAACCTGTCCGGCATTAAGTCGCGGCTAGCTGACATTGAAGGACAATACCCCTCAGATTTAATACGCTTATTCGAGCCGTTTTTGACCAGCGGTAGCCCACAACTATTGCCCGCGTTGGCGAACATTCCAGGTGGTCGCCCTAGCGCCTTGCGGCCGAGAGATCTCGCATTCAAACTTCTTGAAGCTTTCAGCACATGGAGCGGTGAATTGGAGATTAATGATGAACTCAATCGAAGATATTTGTTCAACGAACGAATTCCATCTGGTTCCGGCTCATGAGGACATTCTGTGCGAAATTGAAACCGGATTGATACGCATTGATACGGTAGGCGTTCGGGAAATCTTACACTCGCGCGGGTACTCTCCCGATTTAGTTGAACTTTATCTAGCTGTTGTCACCGGCGAAATTCACTTCAACGCGGCTTCTGTTCGGAGTACGGGGGCCTAGTCGATGAATTCTTCGAACCCCACCTTCGACCTAGTCGGGCGAAGCAGAATATTTTCAGCCAGGAGGGTGCCGGCATACTTCCCCCAAGCGTTGCACTTCTCTGGCGACTATCCGGGATGGACGTTGAACCCACGGGCGATATCGCGGACGGTCGTTCCGGCGCTGCCGCCCATCTCGATCCTTCTTGTTGATGCCTGTCCAATTGGCTACACAATCTCAGGGTTTAATGGCGGGGACGGGTATGCGGTCTGCAACCGCAGCAGTAGCCCTGTTGGCATTCATGCCGACAGTAGTGGTAGCTCAAGCATTCGATTGGTCAGCTCAACTTGGTAAATCGACATCTGCCCTGCAGGCCGCACTGGGACAGGCCAGCCGCTGCGCTTCAGGGGGTTTTACTGTTCCTGTAAGGTGGATCAACAAGGACACCACCCTATCCGACAACCTCTTCGATCCTGTCGATACGCCGGGTCCCGGCTTCATTTCCATCGGCGGGAAACCAGACCCGGCGAGGGACTACGATGAAGAGCGGGCATTACACTCGCGCAAGCTGACTTCGATCCGGTGCACGATCGGCCGAGAGGCGACCGTCGAGGCGTATGCCTACGAGGATCGCCTCGTAAGGATCAAGCTCAGATTCGACCGATGCGACAGCCGCGAACTGCGCGAGGACAAGCTCTTTGGCAACATCATGGGGAGCGATAAGCCATTAATGGTCGAGAGATGCGATGGCGTCGATCTGAAGGAGAAGGATTTCGATACGGCTCTGTATCAGTCCATCAAAGCTCGCAACAAATACGGCTACGACAGGGAAGGATCCCCCGGCATGCTCGACTTCCAATGGTCGGGAGATATGTACGGTGAGTACGGCCAGGCCGAGCGCAGAGTCCTGTGGGATGTCCTGTGCTACCGCCACTCACGGGACGAGCTCAGCAGAATGGTCCCGCCGGACGACATGACATACCGATGCCTCATCGACGTCGAAAACGCAGATCCGTCGCGATGGTCGGCGACCGCAATGTACGAGATCCTTCGCCCAGGAACGATTTTCGACAGTGTAGCTATACGACTGACCTCAATGCGTCTGTTTGTCGACATGCCTGCCGAGCACGCCGCGGCCCTCGCCATCAGGCCGGAACTTCAAGCAATGGTCGACGGGATCAAGTCAAACATCGCAGCGCGGGTGAAAGACGGCGACGAAAAGGAGGGTGCTGTTTCCAATATTCTTGGCGCTGGGAACTGAATCATGAGCGTTCAGGAGACACTTAGAATCAGGGGAAGCAACTTCATGAGATCACTGCTTGCCTGTTTGTTTGGCCTCTTCGCTTACAGCGCTCTGGCCGCAGACCATCCCACCACTGGCATGAGATCACCGGATGTTTGTATTTGTTGACTTCAACTGCTCGACGCGGCGCGAAATCGCGGCGGGGTCATTGAACGTCAAAGCTGATGTCGCACTACCCGCACGCCGCATGTTGTTCCCCCAGATGTCGTTTGCGATGCCGAGTCCAAGCGGAACGCCGCCGATCGGCAACGGGTCACCCGATCCGCGGGCCGCGACCCAGACATTGCTGTAGGTTATCTTATCCGGTGTCTTATACTCGCCCTTCACCTTGCCCTTCACGTCCTGGAAGTCGAACGCGTCGAAACGCCAGTGAACGCCAAGGTAGATGCGGCTGATTGCATTCTGGAAAATCGCGCTCCAGAGCGATGGGAAGGAACGGACGATCCGCGTCCGGATAGCGCCAGGCTGATCGACGATCGGTTGATCGGGCACGAAGGGCTGGTGAAGGTCACGGCTCACCCCGTTCAATTCTTCCGAAACAAAGCTGAACCCGATGGTGTCGGGCGCAGCCGGATCCTGGTTCTGGCCTTTGACATGTGCGAGATAAAGACGGGCGATCTGGAAACAAGCCGCTCCAAAAGTGGCATGCCCAGAAGGATATGCGGGAAATGGCGGCTTGAAGGAAATCTTGTTGGAGTTCGTCTCGGGTGCTCCCAAAGCGAGCCAAAACGGATCCGCTTCGACATCTATTTTGGCTGATCCATTGACAGCAGCGGGACCGCTAGAGGGATCGTGCTCCCGTATGCCGGATAAGGGACGCCACAGCTCGAACTTATATTTTTCCTTCCAGGAAAACTTGCCCGCGTCCGCCATTGCAACATTGACCAGAGCGAGGAGGCGGACGAAGTTCCCGAGGTTTCCCGCGGGATTTGCTCCCCATTCTTGCCAGGCGATTTTCCTGATGATCTGGTTATACAGCCGGGGCGGTGTACCGATCAGATTAGCGCCATCGTATGCCCAATACAGCGCAGTGACAGTGTCATCCGGCTTTCGCGTGGTGCAATTCAGTGACGGTGCACCACCGAGCTTCCTTACCTCGATCAGAGCGGGAACGTAGTCGGCGTGCGGCCAGTGAGCGAGTTGGTGCCCATTCGGGTCAGTAACTGCGAAGGAGGCCACTTCGGAGCCGTAATAGGGGCCGTGGTAAATACGCTGAGGCTTGGTCCCGCGTTCCGGATGATCAGGGTCGATGTCGGGCCTGCGCACCGGATTCACCGGTTCATCTCTGAACTTTTTTGGCTCGTTGCTCGGCCTGTAACGGCCCGCGTCTGCGCCATGCTGATTATCCGAGACAGCCAACAGTGCCAGTATCCGCTCGGCCACTTTCCTGCCATAGCCATAAGGTCCGCCAAGAACTGAGATGCTGCCGGTGAATGAAGAGATGTATGCGTTTAACGATGAGACTAGGGTATTGTTGGCGAGGATGGAGATGCCCGCTCCGCCTTTCCTGTACAACGCATCCAAAACCGTAATGGCGGCGGCTGAGAGCGCTTCTTCGGCTTCAGTAGATCCCCAAGCGGCGTCGCGTTCCGGTAAGGTGGAAAGGTCGTTTGAGTTGTGATCCCCCAGATATGGCGGTGGATTGGATGCAGCGGTGTTGCCGATAGCGCCGAAGTAGGCATCGTGCATGGCCAACTGAAGCAGGCCGAGCGCTCTGGAACTCATTGTCGGGCCGGTATGGGGTCCGCCAAGCGAATGGGTAATGCGATTCATCTCGAGGCCGACGTGGTTCCAATACAGGACCGACAACGACTTGAGAGCAACAGGCTCGTCAACCTCTGGCAATAACAACATAGTGTCCCTCCTCTAGTTGACACGCGCCTTGACGGCACTCACTTCCTGCGTGCATTAATCTGGACCACACAACCACGTGCGGTCAATGCTGGCGAACTCGTCATAAAGTTGTAAGGCCTGCTATCAGAATGAAGTAGTGTCAGCGTATCTTTCGGATTGACACAGCCATTCAGTGTCGAGGCTGACCGCAGACCATCAGGCAGTTTGCGCCAGGAGGACGCAAAGTGCGGTTATTGAGCTTGATGCTGATCCACTGACGATACTCACGCGACGTCGGGAATGGGCCGACAGTCGCCTTGGCCGTGTCGCGCCAGAAGCGGGCATCGCGGCAGCGCGGGCGTTGTCGAACAGATCCATGGCAGTAACGATGGACTAGACGGATGTCGCGGTTTTGTAACCAGTCGGCAATCGCTCGACGGCATGACGCGCTCCAACGGCGTAGCCTGGCTGCTTACTCTCCGTCCATCGACCTTGGTCGAGGATTCGCCCCCAAAGCGTCGCTTCTCTCGCAAGTCGAGCGTCTGCATTGGGGGGATAGCAGTCATTTACTGAATCCCGTCACCTTTCACGCCCACCCTTGACGTTCTTAGGTCGATTGTCCTAAAGAGCGCTGTAAGGCAACTGCCCTACGCGATGAGCGATGGCGATGGAGAACCGGGCACTTGGGGGCGGCGACCACACGACTGCAGATTGTTGAGGCTGCAGACAGGCTCTTTTATGAGCGGGGATTCGAGGCGACGTCCTTCGCCGACATTGCGGCAGTCGTCGGACTTTCGCGAGGCAACTTCTACTATCACTTCAAGACGAAAGACGAGATTCTCCATGCAGTGATCGCCCATCGTCTTTCAAAGACCAAGGCGATGCTAGACGCGTGGGAGGCTGGGGCTGAAGTTCCCAGTGAACGGATCCGCAGCTTCATCCACATGCTCATCATGAACCAGACAAAGGTCATGGCCTTTGGCTGCCCAGTCGGTACGCTTTGCAACGAACTCGCCAAACTCGACCACGCTGCCAAGGACGAGGCGACCAAGCTTTTCACTCTGTTTCGCAATTGGCTTTCGCGCCAGTTTGCCGCACTTGGCCGTGAGACCGATGCCGACGCGCTTGCCATGCACATCCTGATGCGAAGCCAGGGCGTCGCGACACTCGCGACCGCCTTCCGCGACGAAGCCTTCGTCCGCCGTGAAGTCGACGATATGTGCCAATGGTTGGCAGTGCAGCGACCCAATCTATCCCATCATCCCGAATCCGTTTCTATCCAGAATTCTTGAAGGAGGCCCCGTATGTTCGTCGTTACACTTAAATTCTCCGCCAACAAGGCCCGAGCGTCCGCCCTTATGGAAGGGCATATTGCCTGGATCAAACAGGGCTTTGCCGATGGTATCTTCCTCCTTACCGGAAGCCTTCAGCAAAGTACGGGCGGAGCGGTTATCGCCCACAACACATCCCGCGCCGATCTCGAAATGCGCCTCCAGCAAGATCCTTTCGTTGTGGGTGGTGTCGTGAGCGCCGACATTCTTGAAATTGCACCGGGCCGCACCGATGACCGCTTGGCCTTTCTTAGGGCGTGAGAAAATGAGCGCGACGACCTTCGGCCCGGATGGGCAGCCGCGTTGCCGCTGGTGCGCAGCCGCTCCCGAGTTCATGCCCTATCACGACACCGAGTGGGGCTTTCCGGTAGATGATGATCACTGTTTATTTGAAAAGCTTTGCCTCGAAGGCTTCCAGTCAGGTTTGAGCTGGCGCACTATCCTGTCAAAGCGCGAGAATTTTCGGGCTGCCTTTCTCGGTTTCGACTTTGACCGCATCGCGCAATTCACGGAGGCCGACATTATGCGCCTGCTCCGGAACGATGGCATCGTGCGCCATCGCGGTAAGATCGCGGCGGTCATAAACAACGCGCAGTGTGCCCAGGAACTGGTGAAGCAGGAGGGATCGCTCGCCGCCTATGTCTGGCGCTTCGAACCGAAGGCGACAGAGCTTGCCGCTCCGCAGACTGCATCCACCTCAGCCGCCTCCATCGCCATGTCGAAAGACCTGAAGAAGCGCGGCTGGTCATTTGTCGGCCCCACCACAGTCTATGCTTTCATGCAGGCGATCGGACTGATCAATGATCACGCCGAAGGCTGCGTATTCCGAGACAGGGCCGAGGCGGCTAGAGCTGCGTTCCAGCGTTCCAGGGGCGCCAACCAGACTTAAACCTCGCCGGTATATTCACCTCGTGCCGGGTAGTCGTTTTTGATGACGAAATCCAAAGCTTGCACCATCTCGACGAAATTCGGTCGTGCGAATGGCATGGATTGCACCGAGAGCCAATAGACCGTTTGATCCGGCTTTATCAGGAAGACCCCCGGCTCGGAAAACAGTTCGGGCTCCTCGATACCGATTGAGGTCTTTCCGCGCGAGAATGAAATGTAGAGACCCCATTGCCGGGCCACGCTCAAAGGCAGACCGAAGCCGATACGCAGGTGCTCAGCACCAACCTTATCGGCCATTTGCCGGGCGCGGTCTTCCCCATCAGAGCTTATGGCGATTGTACTGACTCCGCGCTCGTCGAAGGATGGCGTCATCCGCTCCAGCTCCTTCAGATAGGTTCCGCAGACTGGGCAGTGGAGACCACGGTAAAAGCACACGAGCGTCATAAGCGACGGCTTTTCGCGGGTGAGATCGAACTCTCCGTGCTGGAGGGTTTTGACGGTCAAATGAGGGGCCAGTGTTCTCGGGACTAACATCGATCAACTCCGCTTGTGTGATGCTTCCGACGCCCAAGTTGACGTTGGTGCTTAAAGATTTCATAGTCAGAGCCGTCAATGGTCCAGAAAACATGATCGAGAATCCGAAAATCCTTCCGAAAGTGGATCGCCTCTCAGCCTTCTTCGACACGTTCGAGCTGGAAGCCTCGCTGGAACCGCCGCGGACGAGCGATAGTCGGGCCCGGCTGTTTATGGTCGGTGAACCAGGTTGCCCAGTCGAAAGAATCATCCTGCGCGCACGAGGCGACGTGGCTCGCGAGCCAACGGTTTTGATGACAGCGGCGGTCGATTTCGAGGGGGAGCATAACCCGCTCATGAACGCCTTGCCGGACCATATGGTCGTCAACGTCAACGACATTCCAACCCTTCGTGACACCACCGCCGCCTTCGTGGCAGAGGCACTGGAATCTCGCTGCGGACGCAGCGCCGCCCTCAATCGGCTCTGCGAAGTCATCGTTCTGCTTATCCTGAGGTCGGCGATTGACCGTGGGACGACCGAACCAGGCTTGCTGGCAGGCCTGTCCCATCCCTTGTTACATCGGGCGTTGGTGGCAATGCACGATCAGCCATCGCGTGCCTGGAACAGCGATCACCTCGCTGCGACGGCGGGGATGTCACGGAGCCATTTCATGGCCCTGTTTCGCGACGTGGTCGGCACAACGCCGCAGGCCTACTTGACCGGATGGCGATTGATTCTTGCTCGGCGAAAGCTCGCGAAAGGGGCTAAGGTGAAGGCAGTGGCGCGCCAGGTCGGGTTTGGCAGTGCTGCCGCATTCTCCCGAGCATTCTTCCGGAAATTCGGAGACTGGCCATCGGTCCGATCGTAGCACTGAGCATCTAAATCATATTCTGCGGACGTTCGCTTTCGGATTGTTGCATATGTCGAGGCTGGTCACTCGCGGCGCCCAGTTCCGGGTTATCGAGACCTTTGTGGTCAAGCTGAACCACGCGTGGCATCACTACGACCGGGCCTTTACAAAGCGTTAGCAAAACCTGCACTCGATCTTGCTAGCAGTTTGACCGGAGGAACCGGATCAGGCAGCCCGGCGGCTGCCAAACCAGTGTGCAAGCCAATGGTCGATCGACAGCTTTCCAGGTCCCCATGCCATCAGTGACAGCGCCATCGCAGCCCAAGTAATGTGGATCGGCCATCCGTCCGGCACAGTGAGCTCGACGATCAACGTCATGAACAGCAGGCCGGTCGCCGCAAACCGGGTAGCGAAACCCAGAACCAGCAAGATCGGAAAGGTGATCTCGGCAGCGCCGGACAGGAAAGCCATGGTGACCGGCGCCGGATACGCATAAGGACCGCCCGGCAGATGAAGCACGAATTCGTCGGTGAACAATGTGATCGCCGTATCGTTCAATTGCAGGAATCCATCCCACTTCAGAATGCCCGACTTCCAAAAGGGTACGGCCAGAGCGAGGCGCATAACCGCCTGAACGACGCTCGGCTGCGCAAAGGCCCGAACCAGCCTCTGTGCCGTCTCTACAAGTGTCACGATCGGCTGAAACCTGCCTTTGATCGAAGTTTGTTGCGTGGTGGTCGATATCATCATGCGTCTCCGAGAGTGATGCCGCAAAATACCCCCGCTTCGATCATGCCGGCCACGCTGGCCGCGATGTCGAACGACGGACAAGCGTCGATGGCCTTGGCTGCGGCGACACCAAGCGGTTCGCCGGAAATGAGGGAAATCAGGAACTCTGCGCTGCCCAAAGGAAGATGACGCACCGCCACCTCCATATCCGGCCGCGTTATAAGCGCATCTTCCGGGTCGACCACTTCGATCGGGCTTATGGAGCCGTCACCGCGATTGGCGGCAAAGATCGTCAGCGCCGGATAGTCCGACCGAACGATCCTTGTTGCCGGATGCGGTGCAAAGACCAATTCACCGAGACGTTCCGGCGGAACGGAAGCAAGAGCATCAGCGGCAAGCGGCTCGACATCCGTTGCGTGGTAGGCGTCCAGCCAAGCCCGTTCGATCCGGGCGACGTCGGGAAGCCAGGGCAAGGATCGGGCATATTCGTACTGTTCGATGAAAGCGGGAAAATCCCGACCATATTCGAAGAGAAGCGGCGATGCCGGCGGCGTGGCGCGCACATGAAAGCGCGCCATGGCGCGGAAAAAATCCGTTCCCGTCAGGCGTTGCACCGCCGGGAAAATCCCAGCGAGGGCATCGATCAGACTGACGGTGACGTTGTTGCGGTAGACGTTGTAGCGTTTGATCGCACCCTTGCCGTTTGGCCCGACAACGCCGTCGGGCGTCCCAGCGTCCGGGTTGGTGAGCGCCGGCGTAAAATCCGCCGCATAAGTGAGGGGTTTCATGCGGCGAGATGGAGGATCAAGCCGCAGCATGGCTTTGCTCCGGCAACGCGATGGAACCATGGTGATCCATGATCGACTGCGCTGCGAGGGCCTCAGCATGCAATATCGGCCAGTCGGGTATGTTGCTGTCCCACTCGATGAGCGTTGGAATAGGGCCACCACGGCCAATGACGATCTCGTAAAGCTTCCAGACGGCATCGGCGACCGGACCGTCATGGCTATCGATCAGCAGCAGCTCGTCCTCGTCGTCAGTCTGCTCGGCATGGCCTGCGAGATGGATCTCACCAACCGCAGCAATGGGAAAATCGGACAGGTAGTCGAGCGCTGAAAACCCGTGATTAGTGGCGGAGACGAATACGTTATTGACGTCGAGCAGAAGGCCGCAGCCGGTGCGCCGGACGATCGCGCGGATGAAGTCGGTCTCGCTCATCGTCGATTGGCGGAACGTCACATAGGTGGATGGATTCTCCAGAAGGATCGGGCGTCTGATGGTCTCCTGCACTTCCTCGATATGCTCGCAAACCCGCGCCAGACTTTCTCGTGTGTAGGGAAGAGGAAGGAGGTCGTTGAGGAAGGTCGTCCGATGCGTCGACCAGGCCAGGTGTTCAGACACCAGAGCTGGTTCGTAGCGTTCGACGAGCGAGCGGAAACGTTCAAGATGTGCCCGGTCGAGCGGCTGAGGTCCGCCGATCGACATGCACACGCCGTGGAGCGACACCGGATTGTCACGGCGGATCTGTTCGAGAATACGATGCGGCGGCCCGCCGGCCCCCATGTAATTCTCGGCATGGACTTCGAAGAACCCGCGATGGGGCCGCTCCGCGGCTATAGCGGCAAAATGCTCGTGCTTGAAGCTCGTCCCCGCGAGCCCCTCGATCGGATGGCGGGGAAAGCGGAGAGTAGTTGCCGCAGACGCGGTTGTCGAAATTTGATCGGTGGTCATGGCGCCTCTCCGCCTCCTCGTTGTCTTCGCTGTCGGGTGTATAAATTACATCGCCTTCAGCGAGCCGTGCTTGCCGTTCGGCAGGACGATCGAGGTGCAGGTACCGCCCCGTACGAACTTCCAGGAATCGCCCTGGAAGTCGACCGTCGAGGTCCCCTGGCAGGACGTGCCGGCACCGGCTGCACAATCATTCTGGCCCTTCAGGGCGACGCCGAAGCATTTTTCCTTGTGAGCGGCGATTGCAGCGGCGCCCTCAGCTTTGGTGAGCGGTGCGGCGCCGGCGATCGAAGCAAGGGCGGTGGTGACAGCGCCGGCGAGGACGACTGAGTTGATGGTGGATTTGATGGACATTGCGTTCTCCGATGATGGATGGACGCTCTCGTTGAGCGCATATTCAGGTTCGCTATCTCCCCGACATTTGTTACACGCGTCGCTATCACTAGTTCGTGATAGCTCGCCATGTCACCGGAAACCTACACGAGCGCGACGAGGCCGGGCCGGTAACCAGGGTTGGGGGCCGCCTTATTTGCCGAAGCCAACGCGGACGCATGCCACAACCGCAATGACGGTCATTCTGGTCGAGAAATACCGGACTCGAAAACTATCTTCTGCGGTTGTCCGCCTCGCCTGGCGATTAAGGGGGTAACAGCTCAGCGAAGGGTATGGAAATAATCGCAGCCGCCGCCGTTCTGTTTTCACGCTGTTCGTTGACCTGCAATGGTAGCTTCGATGATCGCTTGCCCACCTCGAAAGGCGTGTTACGTTTAGGTTTTGCAATGACGGCATGCAGATGGCACCGTCGCCCTCATTCGCTCGATCTGCGAATCAGGAACCAGACATTGACCTCTCCGCAGATGAGATCGAAAGATCCAGAACTTGAACACCAAACCGGAAGCAGGCTTTCGTCGCTCGTGCTCGCGGCCCTGGGTGTCGTCTATGGCGACATCGGGACTAGTCCGCTTTATGCATTCAGAGAGGCTCTCCGCGCCACCGGCGGATCGGGAGCGCACCACGCGAACGTGCTCGGCATCCTTTCACTGATCGTCTGGGCACTCACGATCGTCGTCACGTTGAAGTATGTGACGTTCGTGCTGAAGGCGGACAACCGGGGCGAAGGCGGCACGCTGTCGCTCATGACTCTCGCCCGCGAAGGTCTGACGGGGCGCCCCAAGTGGGTGCTTGTCCTGGGCGTGATCGGAGCCTCGCTTTTTCTTGGCGACGCGATCATTACGCCGGCGATCTCAGTCCTATCTGCGGTCGAGGGCATAGAGGTGGTGGCACCGGCCCTGTCCAACTGGGTCGTGCCTATAACGCTGACGATCATTGCCGTCCTATTTTTCGTCCAGCGGTTCGGCACGAGCGGCGTGGCGTCGGTGTTCGGTCCCGTAACGGCTCTGTGGTTTATCGTCCTTGGCGTTAGCGGGGCGATCCACATCTTTGACGATCCGTCGGTGTTGGGCGCAGTCAATCCGGTACACGCACTTCGATATATCGCAAACAACATCGGTTCGGCCATCGCGGTGCTTGGGGCCGTCTTCCTGGCCGTGACCGGCGCCGAGGCCCTCTATGTCGACCTTGGACATTTCGGACGCCGCCCGATCGTCACGGCGTGGTTTTCGCTCGTCTTCCCTAGTCTGCTTCTGAATTACTTCGGACAGGGAGCGTTCGTGCTCGCAAACCCGGAGATGGCTGAGCATCCCTTTTTCAGCATGCATCCGGAGTGGGCGCGGATTCCTATGGTCTGTCTCGCCACCGCGGCAACGGTCATCGCCAGCCAGGCCGTGATCTCCGGCGCTTATTCCCTCGTCCGTCAGGCGATGCACCTCAACCTGCTTCCGCGCCTGCGAATCCTTCACACCTCCGAAACACAATCCGGACAGATCTTCATGCCGCAGGTGAACAACCTGCTGTTCATCTTCGTGGCTGCTCTGGTACTCTTCTTCCAAAACTCGAGCGGCCTTTCCGCCGCTTACGGTATCGCCGTGACAGGCGAGATGTTCATCACTTCGATCCTCCTGTTCATCGTGATGCGCCGTATCTGGAGCTGGAAGCTGGCGGCGGCTCTTGCAGTCATCGTGCCGATTACGCTGATCGACGCCGGGTTTCTAGCCGCCAACATCGCGAAGTTCGCAGAAGGGGGATGGGTTCCCGTTGCGGTGGCGTCGATGATGGCGCTCATCATGCAGACATGGACGGCGGGGCGTCGGCTGCTTGCTGCCCGCACCAAGGCTGACGAAATCCCACTTTCGGCGATCATCGACAACCTGGCTCGGAAGAAGCCGCCCACGGTGCCTGGCACGGCAATGTTCCTGACGAGCGACATCGAAGGCGCGCCGACCGCACTTCTCCATAGCCTGAAGCACTACAAGGTGCTCCATGAGCAGAACGTCATTCTCAGCGTCGTGACCTCGACCACGCCTTTCGTCCCGGACGATGAGAAAATTTTTCTCGAAAGTTTCAATCGCCACTTCAGTCGCCTGGTGATCACGTTCGGCTACATGGAGACGCCAAACATCCCTCGTGCGCTCGTTCTCGCCCGCAAGCTTGGTCTGAAGTTCGACATCATGTCGACCTCGTTCTTCCTTTCCCGCCGAACGATCCTCCCGTCGAAGAAGGGCGGCCTGCCGTTCTGGCAGGACCGGCTGTTCATCTCGCTCGCGGAGAATGCCAGCAATGCGACAGACTATTTCGGGCTGCCGTCGGGGCGAGTGGTCGAACTCGGGCTGCAGACGACCATCTAGCGGCGCACCACAGCTACCTATGCCGTCGTCATCTGTACGATCGTCGTTCAGGAACTGACTCTGGGGAAAGTCGCCAGCCGCTCGTTGCGGGCGTCCGGCCATTCACTGTAGACAACAGCGGTAGCTTGAGTGGACGCTGGAATGAATATTAGGAAGAAGTGGATTCCCTTCGTAATCATAGTCCTGGCCCTCCTCGCGGTAGCGCAAATTGCGCTCGTGGGCGCGGGGGCGGCGGGATGGTTCGGCTCTTAGCAGACGGCTTTTCGGAAGACCCGCCACCGAGCCGCAAGGTGACATTGGGAACAACGGCTATTGAACCAGGCGGAAGCGAGGTGACGGCGCAGTGAGGGTAGCCATTCATACGCTCGGCACGCGCGGAGACGTTCAGCCCTATATCGCTCTGGCACTGGGATTGATCGAGCGAGGACACCGAGTACAGCTCGCTGCTCCGGTTCAGTTCGAGAGCATGGTGCAAGACCACGGCATCGCATTCGCCCCCCTGCCCGGAGAGTTTCTCGCTCTTCTCGATACTCCTGAAGGAAAGGCGGCGATCGCGGGCGGCAAGGGCTTCAGTACCGGTTTCAAGCTGCTCAAGTATGCACGTCCGATGATGCGAACCCTGTTCGACGCGGAATGGAAAGCAGCCCGGGCCTTCACCCCCGATATCTTCGTGCATCATCCGAAGGCGATCGCGGTCCCACATATAGCGGAGGCGCTTCAGTGCCCATTTATTCTGGCCTCGCCTCTGCCTGGCTTTACGCCGACCGCCGCTTTTCCCAGCCCGATGTTGCCTTTCAAAGATCTGGGCTGGTTCAATCGGATCAGCCATATAGCGGCGATCAGGGGCGCTGAACTTCTGTTCGGCACGTTGCTCTCGACCTGGAGGGTGGAACAGCTTGGTCTGGCGCGACGCAGGACGCCAGCTATCGCTTCGAATGGCACGCTCTACGCCTATAGTCGCCACGTCGTGCGGGTCCCTCCGGACTGGGGCAGTGACGTGCTGGTGAGTGGCTACTGGTTTCTCGACAGCAAGAACTGGCGACCTCCAGACGATCTGGCAGCCTTCCTCGCCGAAGGAGAGCCGCCAGTCTACGTCGGCTTCGGAAGCATGCCGGGCGTCGATCCGGGCCGGATGACAGCCATTGTTGTCGAGGCGCTCGGGAGGCAGGGCAAGCGGGGTATCTTGGCTGTTGGAGGCGGAGCCCTAACCGCAGAACATAAATCCAGGCACGTTCACGTCGTCCGCGACGCCCCCCACGACAGGTTGCTTCGCGAGGTGAGCGCGGTCATCCACCACGGCGGCGCCGGAACGACCGCGGCCGCTCTTCGGGCCGGCAAGCCGATGATCATCTGCCCATTTTTCGGCGATCAGCCGTTCTGGGCAAGACGGATAACGGATCTCGGCGTCGGATTGTCACTCGATCGCAGAGCATTGACCGTCGAGAGCCTGACAGACGCAATCGCGGCCATGGACGATCCACTTATGCGACGCCAGGCAGACGCGGTTGGCGCACGGATCAGGGACGAGAATGGCGTGGCCACCGCAGTCGGCTTCATCGAGGCTGCTGCGAACAAACTGCATTGAGGCCCATGAATTCGCCCTACCCAGTCGAGAGGCCATTCGTGCCAAGCGGGCAAGATCGGGAGAAGGCGATAAACTACAGCGATGCCGCAATGTGCGTACGCGAAGATATGCTCGCCTGCAAAGATCGATGGCTTGCATTTCATGCGCGGTTCTCCCGATATATCTATCGATTGAGATCCAGCGCTCACGCAGCGGAAGGTCAATGAATGCTGTTTAGGAGACGGAAGCCGCTCTCACTGGCTCAGCGGATCCGTGCCGTCCTTTGGCCATCCAAGGGGCTATTGCGGTCCATCCGGTACATTGCCATTCGAGTGCTTCGATTGAAGGCTACTCCTCATGCCGTTGCGGCTGGCGTTGCAGCAGGAGTGGCCGTGTCCTGTACACCCTTCCTGGGCTTTCACTTCGTCATGGCTTTTTGTCTGGCCTTCATCCTCAGAGGCAATATGATCGCGGCTGCGCTCGGGACGGCGTTTGGAAACCCTCTTACCTTTCCGCTGATCTTTGCTGCCGCCTACCGGATCGGAATCTTTCTTTTGGGTCGCGCGCCCGAGAGGGTGGGTGAAGCCAATCTGTTCACCCTGCTCCGGCACCTCGATTTTGCACCGCTTTGGCATCCCATTCTAAAGCCGATACTTGTCGGCGGCCTTCCGCTCGCCGCGCTATCCGGTGCAGTCTTTTATGTATTGACATGGCAAGGCGTTCGCCTGTTCCAGCAACGAGGAAAGCGGCGGAAATCGTAAGATCCAAAAGAGGCGGCGGCGCGAAGACCCTCCGAAGAACTTGATGTCTAGGAGAGGCGTCGCTGCGAACTCGTAAACGACTAAGACCGGCTGCTTTTCCTCCGGCTCGCCATCAGAACCGCGGATCCGGCCACGCCAGAGATCGCCGAACCGAGCAGAATGCCGATCTTGACCTTGTCCTGTACCGCTGGGTCGTCGAAAGCGAGAAGACCGATGAAAAGGCTCATTGTAAAGCCGATGCCGCATAGGAGCGCGACACCGGTCATCTGCGTCCAGTTTGCCATTGCCGGAAGCTGCGCAACGCCCAACTTCACCAGGAGACCGACGACAGAGAGAACCCCCAGCAACTTGCCAGCAAACAGTCCGGCGGCGACGCCAATCGTATGAGGGTCTCCTAAACTCGAGATGGACGTGCCGAGAAGGGAAACGCCGGCGTTGGCGAAGCCAAAGAGTGGAACAATGACGAATGCCACCGGTCGATGAAGGAGGCGTTCGAGCCGGTGCAACAAGGATTCTTCGTCGCTAGCCTCCGGAGCGCCGGGAGAAAGTTTAATCGGTATCGTCAAGGCCAGCAGCACGCCCGCAAGCGTCGCGTGGATCCCCGAGATGAACATGAGCACCCACAAGGCGACGCCAAGGGCGAGATAGAGCGTCAGCGTCTTCACGCCAGCTCGGTTGATCAAAAACAGGAGGGCCAGAACCGCGGCAGCTCCAGCAAGAGCCGCGAGATTGAGACCGCTTGTATAGAAGAGTGCGATGACGAGTACTGCGCCGAGGTCGTCGATAATGGCAAGCGCCGCCAGAAAGACTTTCAGCGACGCAGGAACTCGGTTCCCAAAGAGCGATAGCACTCCGAGCGCGAATGCAATGTCGGTAGCCGTCGGGATCGCCCAACCGCGGAGGCTTGCTGGCGCACCGGAATTGAAAGCCAGATAGATGAGGGCTGGGGCGAGCATTCCTCCCGCCGCGGCGGCACCCGGAAGGATTCGCCTGCTCCAGGTCGAGAGCTGGCCGTCGAGCATCTCCCGCTTGATCTCCAGACCGACAAGCAGGAAGAACACGGCCATGAGGGCGTCATTAATCCAGTGCTGCAAGCTCAGTGGACCGATATAGAAGTGAAGGGCATGGAAATAGGCTTCCGCCAGCGGGGAATTTGCAACGGCAAGCGCCATCGCCGCGGCAGCCATAAGAACGAGGCCACCAGACGCCTCGCTATCAAGAAATCCGCGCAGAGTAGATTGAATGCGACCGGTCGCGATCGGCAAGGACATGGTTTCGCGCTCCCTTGTGGAAGGTTGATCTTTGTCTCCGTCGATTTCGGGAAGCCCGCGGCGCACGCAGCACACGCCATCTTGCAAGGGGTACACAAAAGCAGCACGGATTTCCAGAGCATACCCACGTCTCGCAACACTCGACAGCAGATGGGCATCCTGCCTCGATCAGCGCTTCTCGAAATAGCAAGATGAAATTCGACTACCCGCGAGTTATCACCCTGGCGGACCTACAATTCGCCAGGAGGCAGACCACAGAAAAAAAGCCCGCTCCAGCGGGGGAGCCAGGAGCGAGCCAGATGCCTTTGACGTTCGACCGCCTAAGGAAGCGCTTCAGGTTAAACTCTCGCTCGTGCGATGTAAATTATCGGCAGCTCCTATGGGTCCGAAAGCACCCTCGAGAGCTGATCCTCGATTGGCGCGGTCGTCGTTGAATCCCCTGACGGAAATGTGGGGCTGGGCTGCATGCCCTCATCCAACGCATCAAAGCGACGATGTCCGGCCCGAGGGACGGCAAGCCTAAATCGAATGCATTGAACGTGAGCCTCCGTGCTTCGACACGCCCGCGGTCTTGCCCACGTTCGACACGTTGCAATTGGGGGTGATCTTGGGGCGCGATGGCGCTAGTAAAGGACAACCCCGCCCCGTATCGCCGAGCCCCGACATGCCACCATCCTATCGATATTCGAAGCTCTTTCGCCGCTCCCGCGTCTTATGGGGCTCTTTCTCGCTTTGGCAGCCCAGGCTGGTGTTTTGGTGCGGGGCATTGGCAATCGGGGTGATCAGCGTCGGCTTTGCGAAGCTTGCGGATCTAGCGCAGAAGGGCTTCGGGTCTCTCACCTCGTCCGGTGAATGGGCCTTCCTGCTGCCGCTTGCGCTGACCCCGCTCGGCTTCATGCTGTCGGCCTATCTGGCGGCGACTCTGTTTCCGAACTCGCAGGGCAGCGGCATTCCACAAGCAATCGCGGCGCGGCATCTGCGGGACGAGGAGGATCGAACGCGGCTGCTGTCACTGAAGATCGCTTTCGGCAAGATCGTGCTGACCGTGCTCGGGCTGTTCTCTGGCGCCTCGATCGGCCGCGAGGGACCGACCGTGCAGGTCGGTGCGTCGATCATGCTCGCCGTCGCCCGGTTCAGTGGCATGGCGCAGGCCCGCGGGCTGATCCTGGCGGGCTCGGCTGCGGGCATCGCGGCCGCGTTCAACACGCCGCTTGCGGGTATCGTCTTCGCGATCGAGGAAATGAGCCGGACCTATGAGTCTCGGGCGAACGGGCTGGTGCTCACGGCAGTCATCCTCTCCGGTCTCGCGGCACTCGGGCTTTCGGGAAGCTACAATTATTTCGGCATGGCATCGGCTGCCCCCACCGAGCTTCGCGACTGGGGGCTGGTTCTGATCTGCGGCATCGGCGGTGGTGCGCTTGGAGCGGCCTTCAGCGGTTTCGCGTTGCACTTCGGCCAGAAGATCCGCCGCTGGGCGCAACCACAGCCGCTGAAGCGCATGCTGGCGCTTGCGGGCATCTGCGGACTGGTGATCGCAGTCATCGGCGTGGCCTCGGGAGGCACGACTTTCGGCACCGGCTACGAGCAGGCGCGAGCTGCGGTCGAAGGCAATGCCCTGCCTCTGCTCTTCTTCGTTGAAAAGCTCGCCGCCAGCTTCCTGTCGATGCTCTCGGGCATACCGGGCGGCATCTTTGCGCCGTCGCTTGCGGTCGGCGCCGGTTTCGGCAGCACCGTCGGCTCCCTGCTCGGCACCAGCATCGCACTGGCGGCTATCCTCGGCATGGCCGGCTATTTCGCGGGCGTCGTGCAGGCGCCGATGACGGCCTTCGTCATCATCCTGGAAATGACCGGCGACCACCAGGCAGTCATCCCAATCATGGCGGTGTCGATGATCGGCTACGTGACGTCGCGGATCCTATCGCGCGAACCCCTCTACCACGGTCTTTCACGGGTCTTTATTGCGGCGGCGATCCGGGCGCGGCGTGTTGTCGAAAGGGAATCGGAGTAGCGTGCCTACACGGACGAGCGACAAACCTGCGCGGCATGCTCCCGGCGTCGAAACGCTTCTCGGGCTGTGCTCGATCCGTCCACCGGCATCGCGGGGTCGA
This sequence comes from Rhizobium sp. PRIMUS64, assembly GCF_023006465.1. Taxonomy (NCBI): domain Bacteria; kingdom Pseudomonadati; phylum Pseudomonadota; class Alphaproteobacteria; order Hyphomicrobiales; family Rhizobiaceae; genus Rhizobium; species Rhizobium sp. PRIMUS64. The sequence goes on from NZ_JALBGX010000008.1 coordinate 71,303, forward strand.
CGAAGGGAGGCGTGAATAGTCGGTTGGCATCGCGAACATCAATTAGGGAGGAGCACGGAATGAGACGAGCGGCCAGTTGTTCATGCGGCCAGCTTTCGATAATCGCCGATGGAGAACCCGTCAAAATCTCCGTCTGCCATTGCCGGGCCTGCCAGCGTCGCACCGGCAGCGCGTTCGGAGTGGCCGTCTTCTTCCAAGCGAATCAAATGGAGACTTCCGGAGCATCGAACAGCTACGTCCGGTCGGGCGACAGCGGGAGATCGATCGATTTCAGGTTCTGCCCAGCGTGCGGGTCGACCGTTTTCTGGATGCCGGAGTTCAGGAAAGGGCTCGTCGCCGTCGCGTTGGGATGCTTCGCCGACCCCTCTTCGCTAGCGCCGACGCAAAGCGTCTACGGGGAAAGTCGCCTGGGGTGGGTATCGCTCGATTTCGGTTAGGCAAAGGCGCGTCGGCAGTGGGGCCTCTTTCTCCAAGCGATTTCCGAGGGCCGCCCTCTAGTTTGTGATTTCCTCGCGAGCAAGAAAACCATTAATATCCCGGCATGATATTTTCAGCGTCCGCGATAGGTTTGAAGCTGTTCGGGCTCGTGAGCCTTGCCTTCCACCGACGTCCTGAAGCGACATCGACGGAAGCCAGCGAAGATGTTGTGGTAAGTCTCCTGCTCGACGAATGGTGCAGGCATTCGGCAACGAACCGAAACGATCCGAAATCCTACGCCACCATCCGGAGGATCGTCGCGCTTCGTGCGGTGGGTAAGACCGTGGACGAAGTCCGGTCCGAGATTTTCACGGAAGCCGCAGCCGAAGAGGCAGACTAGGGAGGAATATTCACAGGTTCAATCTCGCGGATCATCAGGCCGCCTCGATCGATTCGGACACGTCATCATAATCACGGGCCACAGCGCTCGAAGCCACATTTTACCAGCTCCTCCGCGTCGACAGTGCGAAGCTCTGCACTACGCCGCCAGCAGGTGAAGATGCCGGCCATTCCCTTCAATGCTCACGTTCAAATGATCTGTCTCATGGGACAGCGCTCTGGATTCGCATCTTTGACGCACGACAGAATTTTCTTGTGAAGTCACGAAATTGGCACAGTTTTTTTAGCAACATCGGGAGAATATGGCTCGCGAGCTATCAGTCGACGCCGTTGCGACCCAACACCTATCGCATCGACTCAACTTGCGAACCACTCTCCTAGCGTGCTCCGCTGTTCATGTCACATCATGACATTTAAGAAGGACTATTCGCATGCCTCGATCGGGACGCCGGACTTCTGGCCTGACTGACGACGTCTATGAAGGCCTGGCGGGATTCCGGCTAGCCATGAGGCGGTTTTTGTCGTTCAGCGAGGCGGCCCTTGCCGAGGCTGGTGTCACATCCCAGCAGTATCAGGCTCTCCTGGTCGTGCGCACGGCGCCGGGCTGGCAGATCAGGCTTCGCGACCTCGCCGAACAGATGCTCATGCACCACAACAGCGCCGTCCAGCTTGTGGATCGGATGTGCTCGGCAGGCCTGGCGGAGCGGATACCCGCAGAAGATGACAAGCGCAGCGTGCTGATCGGCCTGACGACGAAGGGCGAGCTGACCCTTGAATCCCTGGCGAAGGTTCATGTTGAAGCAATGCTTGCGCACGAGCCGCTGCTGGCTGAATCCCTGTCTCGGCTTCGTCAGGTGACGGAACTGGCCTGACCGTCACTCACCATTTCTTGATCGCGACGTTCTTGACCTCCGAACGCATTATTGTATCATGGCGTGATATAAAAGGAGGAGAACAGCTATGCAAAGCGGCGAAGGTGGCTGGTCGAACTACCGACCGTCCAAGACCCTATGGGCCTGGTCCGTCGTCGGCGCCTCGGCATTGACGATGGCTCTTGGCTTCACTTGGGGAGGATGGACGACGTCGGGAAGGGCCAGGGTGATGACCGACATCGCCGTCCGAAACGCGAAGGCGGACCTGGTCGCGGGCATCTGCGTCCATAACTTTGTGACGGCGAAGGACGCACAGGAGAACCTCAAGGCCCTGCAGGCGAAGTCGTCATGGCAGCGTGACGACTTCATCACCGATGGCGGCTGGACCAACATCGCGGGGATCGACGGTGCTATCACGAACGCGGCCGACGCCTGCGCCGACCAGCTCGTGAAGATGAAGGAACTGCCGCAATCGGGAGGAGATGCCGCAGTCACCGACAGCTAGAGTTCAGGCCGGAAGTGATGAGTTATCTGGCCCTCGCGAGGCCCGTCCGAAATGATTTCGGGCGGGCCATTTTCATGATCTGAAATCGCCAACATCCTCCGAATCTTGCAATGCCTGCAGAACCTCTCTGGTCATGAGGTGTGCGGCCATCAGGACCGCGGGCGACAAAGGTCTGCCGTCGCGCGCTTCCCGGCATATTTTCAGAAGGCCCACCAGCTCGATCGGGTTCTCGATGAATCCGTCCAGCGCGTCTTCAAGATCCTTGGGAAACTGCAATCCGACCTGGATCGCGAGCTCGCCGTCCTTCGATAGCACTCCCCGACGGATCAGAATCGTTTCAAGCCTCCCTATCCAATGACCGAGTTCGGCGCGTCTATCGATCATGTCGTCCGCTCCCTAGTCTGTTCAAACGAAGAGCCGCATTCCTCCTGGCGGGACGCCTCGTTCGCCTTCGCGGATTGTCCTCAGATATTCGAGAACGTCTCGGATCAAGTTTGGATGGGCGGGTTTCGATATCAGGCCGATAACCTTTGAAAGGTCGGTTTCAATCAGTTCGGGGCTCCCCGTGACCATGACGACCGCGACGCCGAAATCGCTCGCGAGATACTGCCCGATCCGCGGACCGGTCGCTCCGTCCCTCAGGTTGACATCCACCAAGGCAATCGTGCTGAAGGCGGCGAACTGCTGCACGGTCTCAAAGCTGTCGGCTATCCCGGAGATCTCATAGCCAAGTGTCATCAGAATATCCTCAAGATCAGACGCGATCAGCATGTCGTCTTCGACAATCAGTATTTTCTCCCCAGCCACCAATTTCCCTCCTTCGTTCATGCTGCATTCATGATTGACAATATGGGCGAACTGTCAAAGAATGTCACCACATGATATAAGGAGCGAGCCCATGACCAAGAAAGCCTTCCTATCCGCTGTATTTGCCTGCTATGTCGCGGTCATGTTCGCCATCGCTTCCATCCCGAGCGAGACATCTTCCGAGGTCTCGCAGGCTCAACAGCTACAGGCGGTGAATTGATCTCCGGCGCAGGGTGGCGAAAATCAACTATGGACCGCGGCGTCGGAGCGTAACGATGTCACCGGATAGCAGGGTTTTTTTGGTCGCCGTCGTGCTGTTCGTCGCGGCGATATGGGGCGGAGCGATCTACGCCTTCCTGCAGCTCTGACCCTCACATACATCATCACGTGACATTTTCTGCTGGAAACGGAACCGTTGCGCGCGCCGCTCATTACTCCTGCGAAGGAGATATTCGACATGCAACGCTCGCTGATCCAGCCAGACCACGCCTATGTGTTGCGCGATCCCGGACGACCGCGTTACGTGTCCCGGATCGAAAACGGCATCATCGCTTATCGCCAGTACCTGTTCGGCATCCCCTTCTCCAGGACAGCGACTTTGGACGATTTTGCCAAGTGGGCGCATGAGGACGTCGAACTGAGAGAGCGACGCGACGTATTCCAGCCGCCCCGGCAAACCGCTTGATAACAGGAGAGCGGTTCAATGTTGATGGCGACCCAGAGTAAGAAAGCCGTTCTCTACCGAGAAACTGAATTGAAGTGCGCCTGCGTTGCCGGTGGCGATGGCATTGTGGATGATCACGAAAACCTTAGCGCTGTGACAACGATGGAAGGGGCTGAAATGCACGCCGAACAAGACGAGTCCTTTTACAACGTCCGCAGCCTACGTCTGCGCTATGGCCTTGGTCGGCACGAGGCGGAACGAGTTCTTCAGCGGTTTGGCACCTCTAAAAAGGAACTGGATCTGCTCCTTTCGGCCCGTGGCAGGACTCCCCGGCATCGCCCGAAGGAACTTGCGACACCCGAGCAGAGAGCCCCGTTTGGAATAGGCTGAACACGCCCCTCACTTGCAGTGGGCAACGCGCTCTAGCGCCGCTGTCACCCCTCTCAGTGAATAGGTATAGGTCGTACGAGTGCCTCGTGCCGACGTCGCATGCAGCGTCATTTGGCTGCCGGACCGAAGTGCATCGACGAGTTCCGGTTCGAGAGCGGCGTCCGAAACCCAGGCGGCTTTGTCCTTGACGAACATTTTGAACGTCTTGTCCCCAATCGAAACCTGCACTGTCGAGTCGGTTTTCAATCCGTATCCGAGGATCGCTTCCGGTTCATTGCCGCCCCCCTTCTCCGCCGGCGCGATCAGGAAGTAGTTTTTTCCATGGTCCACATTGGCGGGAGCAGATTCCTTCGGCACCGAGAGCGCATAGCAGACCCGAGATCCGTTTCTCATAAAGGAATACACGCCCCAGTCGTCGCTTTGAGACACCATCCTAGCCGCAGCATGGGCGGCCAATGGCATCGATGCGGCGACAGCAAGGCTGGCAAGCTTCTTCATTTATTCCTCTTCCTGAAGTGTCGAAATTAACGCTCGGGGCCGGACTTAGCGGGGGTTGGTTGCGCGTTTCTCGCGCAAGAACCGGACCTCTTCGAAGGTGATGCACCCGTTCACGACGTGGCCCTCCCAGACTCGGTTTCCAAGCTGGCAGGTGACCATGAGGCCTTCGCTCTCACCGACGGCAGCGGTTGAGGAAACCGTGACGAGATTCTGGGTGCGATATCGTTGGAACTCTCTCGTCGTGAGGCCCAGACGGTCGGCAAGCACTTCGTCTGAAGGTAAGGATTTGGGGTTCGGGACGTCGGACATGTTGAAGGTCGAGCTCGGGTCGCATCAATATCATGACGTGATATAATTCATTCCGGACTGGTGGTTCAACCCCTTGGCTTAAGGAAATGGTTATATGCAAACAGGTCGCAATGACCGCAATTGGGGTGGATGCCTTCTACGCATCGGTCGAGCTGCGTGACAATCGGGAGCTGCGTGACAATCGGGAGCTGCGTGGCATGCCTGTTGCCGTCGGCAGTCCTGCTGCCCGAGGGGTGGTTGCGGCCGCCAGCTACGAAGCCAGAAAGTTCGGCGTTCATTCCGCCATGCCTTCGGTGACTGCGCAGCGGAATGGCCGGCCAGTGCCCTTCATTCGGAACAAGGTCTCAACAACTGCCGCATCTCCAAGCCGGATAGAAGCTCCCTCTCCATAACTGCCTTGGCGAGCCGCTCGACATCGGCACGCCTATCTCGCACTATTTCCTTCGCGCGTTCGAGTTCGGCGTTCAGAAGCTTCTCCACGCGTTTGCGCAGGACAGGATCGGAGCGACGCAGCTTCTCGAGATCCTCTGAAGTTCTCACGTAGCTGTAGGAAAGCCCGTACCCCATGCCCAACGTGGCCTCCATAACCGTTGCGATATCAGCAGCGCGATGGAGATCTGAGCCGTTCATCCCCCCCGAACCGTCTGTCAGAAATCCTAGGATGACCTCTTCGGCTGCCCTGCCCCCGAGAATCATGGCGATCTCATTCGCGTAGGACTCCCGTGATCTCTGGAGCGTTTCGGCAAGCCGCCAGGCAACATGCCCTGCGCTGTCGTCGCAGGGCGACAACTCACGCACCACCGTGATCACCGCGATTTCGCCGTATGCCAGCTCTGTCCCGACAACGGCGTGCCCGGCCTCGTGCACGCACGCCGCACGTCGCGTTGATGGATCGAGAGGCCTCAACGAAGGCGTGACGGCCCGGACGTCGTCGGCGGTAACCGATCGCCGTGCGCGTCTGGCCTGCTTCCGCGCATCCCGGGCGAGCTGGGCAAGAGCCGCGCCGGAGTATCCCCTTGTGGCGCGTGCGGAACGGGCGAGAACATCGGCAGAAATTTCGGTTCCCAGGTGCAGTGTCAAGATGTCCTTCCGTGCGTCGTGGTCGGGAAGCTCGACCTTGATGTGCCTGTCGAGGCGACCAGGCCTCCGCAGTGCGGGATCGATCGCATCCGGGTAGTTGGTCGCAGCGATGACGACGACGCCGTCGCGGCGGGGCGACCCGTCGAGGGCCTCGAGAATACCGTTGACGACCTGAACGCAGTAATTTGCATTGTCGCCGCTGAATTTCGCTCGATCCCCGACCGCATCGAATTCGTCCAAGAAGAGGATGCACGGCGCTTTCGCTGCCGCTTCGCTGAATGTCTTTTTCATAGCGGCCAAGAAATCTCCGAGGTGCCCTTTGGCCTGCCACGTCGCACAGGAGGCACTTACGAACGCGGCGCCGCAGGTCTTTGCAACCGCCTGCGCGAACATCGTCTTGCCGGTGCCTGGCGGTCCGCTTAGCAGGAGGCCGCAATCAATATCGCTCCAAGCCAGCGATCCGTGCGCCCAATCGCGAAGATCCTCGGCGAGGCCCAAAGCCCATTCCTTCGCCTGCCCAAAACCCGGGAGTTCTTCGACGCCGAAGCTCATAGCGGCTAGCGGCGGCCTCTCGGCCTTTGCTTCAGCCGCTTCCGAGAGTCGCGCGAGAGCGTGCTGAACGCTTCTGCCCGGTCGAAGTGCCTGGAACATCAAGTCCATGGGATACGACAGCAACATCCTGGCTTCCTCAGCAGTGGTCGGTTCTCCGCGCGAGGACTTGATGGCGGCCACTAGATGGACTGTACGGATCGGCTCGACTTGAATGACTTCATCCAGAGAGACCCTTATTTCGGGAGGAATGGTGATGCCATGAGGTATGAGTAGCACGACGCCAGGCTTCGCCTTTAGGATGTCGGCGGCCTCAAGCCAGTTGGCATTACCACGGTGGGAGACTTCAACGGTGCACTGCGTGTAAACCTCGGCACGCTTGGTGGACCGCAGGACGCTCCTGAGCGCATCGGCATATTTCGTAACGTCTCTGTCCCGGGGGATGATGAGTCCGACGGATGCCTCCTTCCGCATAAGGGCACCCGCCTTGCGCAGGGCTTTGAGAACGGAATAGGAGCATGCGGTCACCTCGAGAGTCGCCGCGCGTTCGGAAAAATTCATATTCATGGCAGCTTCCTAGCGCTCGCCGCGTCGGACGACGGTGTCGGGATTGATCAGTTCTTCATCGAGATCGACCGTTAGAATTCGTTGGAGGACAAGCGAGGCCAGGCCTGCCATCGGCGAGATCTCACGAAAGAGGCCAAGCCCTTCGGCCACCGAGAATGAACCAACTTCATCGAGCGCAGCTATCACGCGGATGCGGTCGCCCAGCGGGCAACGATAGTTACCATAGCGCAGGAGATCTCGGGCGTTACGGAGCCGCCAGCCGCCCTCTCTCTCTTCCCGTGTGATGAAGCGGTGCGAACACCCCATGGAAGCCGCAGCGTCACTGATCGCGAAGTCGCCGCCTGTCTCGCATGCGTCGAGCAGGCACCTTCGTGTTGTCGAGTAAGTCACGAGGAAATCAGGGATGTGGATTCGATCCAGCACCTTCAACTCAAAAGGCTGGCACGCCCAGGACTCGACCTCCGGATCGACATCAAGGAGACAGCCCAGGTCCCGCGCAGCGTGCGATCGGAACAGGCGATCGCCGACGCATTTGATGGTTGCCTTTGGAGGAAAGAAGATACGCTCTACGTGCGCACTGTCGCGGCCGCAGGTATGGAAACTCTCGGAACTCATGACGATACCCAGAAACGATTGAAGGAATGCCGCCCGGCGGCGGTTCGATCAGCGTTGGTATTGTCGTTGTTGCAGCTTCATGATCGGAACATATAGAGAACGCTTGAAACGACGTCAATCGGAATCTTGGGTCGGCCTCTGAGCAGAACGACTTCACCAAACTGACAAGAAGCGGCTGGGACGCGGGCGACCGAGATGACGCTAGCGTGCACTTCGGCCGCGCCGACCGATCTCACCGGCGGCACATCTCCGGCTGAACGCAAATTAGGTCCATGAGGCCCGGTCGATACATGCAGTCAGCCCGTCGGAGGCGGAACAGCGTCGCCGCGGTGCTTAAGCGTCTCGCGGTTCCGGCCCGCGCCGATCACGATGCGCGCGCCGCGGTAGGGCGTGAAGCCAACGTTGTCGAGCGCCTCGCCAAACGTCTGCTCCTTGGCCGCGTCGAGTAGCGTCGCGAGATCCTTAACGGAGATGATTACGGCGGCGTCTTCGGTGCTGCCAATTATCTGAGGCACTCCCTCTCGCGCGCGCCTGAGGACACCGCTGAGGCCGTCCTTGGCCTTCCGAACGGTCAGGGCGCCGCCGGCAACCTCGACCAGCGTGCGACCGAGGCCCTCGACGAAGTCGTTCTTCGAAGCGGTGCGCATCTCTCTGACTTGCTTGAGAACGCGTACGTCCATCGTCGTAGCTCCGTTTCTGAGCCAGACAATAGTGTGGCCACGCAAGTGGTTCAAGCTCCTATGGCCACGCATTCAACTTCGAACATCAACATAGAGTTTTGCGGTGGCGAGCGCCCTACTCTGCCTCCGTAGTTTCCCGACCTGAATACCGATCCTGGTCGCCTGCATTCGAACCATGCGCCACCCCGCCATAGAATCCACTGTTGCGGGGTACTGGTGGCAGTTTGCCACCTCCGGAGTTTTGCTGACAGTGATAAACCTCAGTAACACCGCGACGGACTGCTGGAAGCACAAGCCCGCAGCCAATGGCGTTCATTCATCGACGCCGCGTTCAACGAGGAATTTGATGAAGCTGGGTTTCGGTTCAGGATTCGAGTGGGAGACGATGAAGAACCCGTTCATTGGGTCAACAATCCTCTGAGGTCCATTTGTCCTGACGGCTTCAAGAAGCTTGAGCACATTGAGTTCGGCTTCTTCTATGGTCCATTCGTTGGCTTTGCGCGGCATCACTTACGAATCCTCTCTCGGCTTGAGGATAGATCATCTCCTCTTGTGCCGCTAGGCGGTTAATCCTTCGTAAACCATCTTCCGGAACGATCGCATGAAACGCTCCCGGGGGAAAGGACATGCATATCCTGCTTGATACAAGTGTCCTGAGTGAGGCCAGGGGGCCGAAACCTGTCGAGGAAGTGAAACGATTTCTGGCATCCCTCCCGGACAGGATCGTAGCAGTTCCGGCGCCGGCCGTTTTCGAGCTGGAACGCGGGGGCCAGATGCTGAGCAAGGTCAATCCGGAACGGGCGAGCCTCCTTCTTGCCTGGTTGGATCGAATGTTGGAGACGAACGTCTACGTTCCCCAGATGGACTCCGCTGTTTCCCGGCTGATCGCACGGATGGCGACCGTTCCCCGTTTTAGGAGATTCTGGGCAAGCAGCGATCCGGACGACGATCTGCGGTTTGGATGTGATCCCGCGATAGCGGCAATCGCCATCCGCTACGGGATGCCGATAGTGACCCGAGACATTCCTGATTTCATGTTCATCAATGAGGAATTTCCGCTTCCAGGCCTGTACGAACCCGTCAAGCGCAAGTGGTTCGTGGAACCTGCGGATCAATGGGACTTCGAACCCAGGGACGGAGCGACGAACTGTTTGGTGTTTCGATGATTGGACTTCGTTACCAGACTTGACGCCGTCGCCCGGCAGAAGTGCGATCGCGGTCCTTTGCTGTCAGCTCAGTAAGAATTGCGTCGATGGCAGAATGTCGATCAGAAGCAGATCAGACGTGGCTCAATCGGCGAAAAGTGGGGGACGAGAAAAAAAGTTGCCGTTCCTCTCACTTTTTTCGACCTGCGGAATTCGTGTCAAACAGGGACCGGAAATTTACAAATCATGGCCAGGCAAAACGGAATGCCCGGGACCATGTTGGTAAATATAGTGAAAACGCACATGACATTAACTATAATTGTAACTATTTCTTCGGATTTTATTTACGTTTTATTAAGGAAAATCAGGGCCTCGAGCCCCGAAAGACTGGAACCGCACCATTTACAAGTTTGAAGGCCTGTGTATTTTCAGTCCCGTCGATCCAATTCGGGTCACCCATCAAGGAACTGCAAGACATGCAACAAGTCACATCGACATATCCGGCTCGGAAGGGCCAACAAGCCGCCTAAGGCATCGATGCGACTTCGGTGACCTCCTGGAGGCCACCCTTCCCTCAGCAAGACCAGTTAGTTTTGGAAAATGAGGAACAGCATGTCCAAGTCCAAAAAAGTCCCCCTCCAGCACATCCACCACGCGCGACAATGATGTCGCTGCGTCGTCGCCGCCGGTGACGACACCAAGTTCTGTCGAAGTCTGCTTCGCCGGAACTTTCCGGTTTCTCCGGAAGACATCCGAACCAAAGGCCTCGCATTGAGGCTTGAGGATTGGCACTCGGATTGGGCGTCTACACGCCCGCTTCGATTTGCATGTCTCACCGCCCAACGGGCGCGAAGGACCGCTGCTGGCCTCTTCACAGAATCGAAAGAAAGGAACTCTGCGATGACGCAGAACGATGACGCACGCCTTCTGATTGGCGACCGCATTCCGGAACGCTTCCTACCCGAACTCCGCCTATGGGCCCGCAGGAAGCGCGGCTACTACTTCACGAGGAACGAAATCGACCTATTCCGGATCGCAGCGGTTGCCTACGCAGATGCCGCTCGGCCGAGCGTCGGCCAGATCTACCGTCTGTTGTGCGCACTTGTCGACGAAGACGCCGAACGGAACAGCTTGCCGGTCCGCAAGCCGTCGCTGACCACCTTTCGCCGCATCGTGAAGTCCATGCCGGACGAGTTCGTCCGGTACATGCGCTTCGGTCGGCTACGGCGGGTCCACACCTTCGAGCTCGTGTCCGCTGCCACGCAGGCCCTCGAGATCAACTTCAATTGACCTAACCGAACCCAGAAGAAAGGAAAAACGCCATGAAACCGCCTGTCCTCAGCACTCCCAAGATCAACCCGCTCATCGAGAGCACCTTCCAGCAGATCGCTGATCACTGGGACGAGCAGCGCCGCATCCGCGAAGAAATGGGGCATTCCGAGGTTGAACGTGAAGTTCTCGAGGAGGCTCTTCAGGCAGCCCGAGACATCCCCGGAGCTGAGCGTGAAGTCTGGGGTTGGATGTCCAGCGCCATTAAGGAAGTGAATCTGAGCTTGGCCTCCATGCATGCTCCGCCGCTGCGGTGCGTTTCCTACGAGACCTTCCTCGCGTTTCTGCCGGTCGAGGCGAGCGACCCCAATATCCACTGACCGACCTCTACGCGCCGCACCTCGGCGGCGCGTGCTCCCCTACAGCTATGAAACAGGAGAAGACCATGAAGTACCACAATGCGATCGAGCTTATCCAGGATGCGATCGACGTCCTCGGAGACACGCTGCAGTATCCCGATGTCCAGCGTAAGCTCGACTTTGAGGAACTGCGACAGCATGCTCTCGACGACTTACTTTATCTCGCCGCGAAGTGCCCGGGTCAGGAACACGCGCTCTGGGATGGTGCGATGTCCGCTTTCGGCGACCTGAACCTGCAGCTCTCCGAACTGAAGGTGGCTCCGCTCGGGATTCCAACTTACGAGGACTTCCTGGAAATGCTGGATGGCTGGCGTGTCAATAACACCATCGCTTCGCCTGAGGACGTCGACTTGGATGATGGCAAGCCGGGAAGCGACTTCTTCCAGACTCTCCTGGATTCCGACCTCAACCAGATCGAGCAGGCCAACCGCGTCATCGCGCGCATCACCGAGCAGAAGCATCGTGAGCGTCTGGCGCGCCAGCCGGCACCCACCGCAGTTGAGGTCAAACCCGAGGACAAGGGTCTCATCGAGAATTCGGTGCGCCTCGCCTGCCGCGTAAAGGGTTTCGAACACCTCGTTTTCGAACTGCTGCTCGTCGAGCTTGGCGAAAAGAACTCGTGGCGCTTCGAGGGGGCGGCAGAGGAAGCGTGGCGCTTGTTCTTCACTGACGAGATCGCCAAGGCGCTCATCGAGGAGGCCGCGTGATGACGAACGCAGGTGTCGGCGCTCTGCGCCGAGCACATTTACAAACTTAGAGCTTCCCGCATAGCGGGCTGCCCATTTCCGAAAATCAAAGTTGCCGAACGCGGTGTTATCGCCACCGCGGCCGGACCTGCCATGCCGATTTTTCACGACAGCCAAAGGAGTATCTCGTGCGTCGCGAACATCTCATCAAGCACCACCTGGTCCGCGTCCGCCTCGGCGACAAGATCGACTACACCATCCCGGCATCGGCCACCTACGGGAAGCCGACGGAAGCCATCGAGTATCCGGAACCGCTGCCTGCCAATGGTGACCGTACACCCGCTCCCAAGTCGCCGATCAATTATCGCGGCACCCTGGTGGCGAACAGCAATGCTCCCCGTGTGCTCACCTTTGAAAGCTCGGTGGAACGCAATGCCGCGCTCATTCTTCAGACCAACCGCGACATCGTGGAACTGCTGACCCAGCAGCCGACGTGCCACTTCACAGACGTCTACGGGATCCGCCACGCGCACACCTTTGACTTCTGTGCGCGCCTCAGGAACGGCAAGCGTCTCGGGATCGCTGCGAAGCCGATCATGAAACTGATCGAGACCAACCTTGTCGGCACTCTGTTGCGCATCAAACAGCAGGGTATGAACGGCCTCTTGGACGACGTGAACTTCGTCACCGAGACGTTCGCCTCCGACGACGCCGCGCACAATGCACGCGAGATCCTTCTCTCGCGCCGCCTCCGCAACGAGGAAGAATATCAGGCGGCGCTCGAGGTGGTGAAGGGGGTCCGTGGTCCGGTCACGTTCCGTGCCCTTTTCGTAGGCGCCGAAGTCCCCGCTCATCGCCGCACTGCCCTCTGGTGCCTCATCGACGAAGGTCTCCTGCGCCCTGCCGCACCCGGCCGCATCGAAGACACCACCCTCATGATCGTCACGCTCTAACAAAGGAGAACAGAGCAATGAACATGTACAATCCCTACGCACTCGCCACCCGTAACGCAGCGCCCATGTTCTGGTTGGGTGACGCCAAGTCCGTCAAGATCGACAACGTCGACTATACGGTTGTCCGCCAGACGGCGGACTACAGCGAACTCCGCAACAAGGACGGCTTCGTCCAGCAGTTCTCGCATGCCACCATGTACATCCTCCACCTCGACAACAAGGTCGAGGTGGATCGCCAGGGACTCGAACTCTCGCCGCTCAAGCTCGGGCGCGACATCGTCGATGTCCCTGAGGACCAGGCCCGCCGCGCCCTCGTCTACGCCGACGCCTTCGACTTCGTCATCACACTCATCGGTAAGAAGGATCAGCGTCTCGCTGAGATGGGTTGGAGGCGCAAGGTTACGCTGGGTCACGACTGCCTGGATAAGTACGTCCTGCCGCTCGCCCGTCAGCACGTGCTCTTGAAATGGACCTCCAAGAAGGCAGGCAAGAAGAACACGATCGTAGCGCTTCCGAATGCTCGCCACTTCCGCCGTCTCTACAATCTCTACATTGAGGGCGGCTGCGATCCGGCCGTGCTGGTGAGCCGTCGCAAGGGGCCCGGCTCTTACTCGAAGGCCCATCCGGCCGACCTCCGCCTCTGGACCGAGTTCTCCCAGAAGTACGCCACCGACAAGCGTCCCTCGATGCGCTTCTGCTTCGGCTTGCTCCAGGCTGAGATCAAGAAGCGCAACGAGGCCTGCCCCAAGGGCGGCCACCTTTACAAGATGCCTTCCCGCAATTCGTTCGAGGCCTTGATCAAGGGCATGGGCGAGTACTTCCTTCACGCGGCCCGCTTCGGCGAGGACGCAGCGAAGAAGAAGTTCGCTCCCGTTCGCGACGGCCTGCAGGTCTTCGCACCCGGCGAGCGCGTCGAGATGGACGAGTGGAAGGTAGACCTTCACGCCTGGTTCATCCTCACTCCGGTCTGGTTGACGTTGACGGAGAAGCAGCGCGAGGCACTGACGAAGGTGCGCGTCTGGGTCACCGTCGCTATCGACGTTGCAACCCGCTGCATCGTTGCTCTCCGGTTCAGCACCCGCGCGAACTCCTCACATTCGTCGATCGCGGCGCTCGAAATGATCGTCACCGAGAAGGAGCACATCGCGGAAGTAGCGGGCGCAGAGAGCCGTTGGATCCATTCATTCGTTCCCCGTGAGCTTGTCACCGACGCTGGAGCGGGATTCATCGACACCGGCTTCCGTCAGGCCGTGGCAGCGCTCCACTGCGTGCACACGATCCCGCCGGCAGGCATGGCGTCGGCACGTGGCACCATTGAATCTGTCTTCCGTTCGTTCGGACAGAAGTTCCTCGCCTACTTCGATGGCCGCACGTTCTCCAGCGTCTACGCCAAGGGTGACTACGATGGCGAAGGAAACGCCGTTCTCAACGTGGACGAAGTCTGCCGCTTCCTGACCCGTGCGATCGTCGACATCTATCACCACCAGCCGCATTCGGGTCTTGGTGGAGAGACGCCGGCTAATGCTTGGATGCGCTTGTCGCGCGAATACGCCATGCTCCCTCCGCTGAGCCAGCGCCAGCGCCGTGTCATGTTCGGAACCGTCATCAAGCGAAAGGTTTCCGCCCGCGGAATTGTCTTCCTTGGTATCCACTATCAGTCACGCGAGCTCGAACGCCTCTGGGCGGAACGCGCGGCCTTGCCGAATTCCCCGAGCGTAGAGGTGAAGGTCCGCATCGACCGCTTCAGTCTGCGGACGATCTCCTTCCACGACGGCTTCAAGTGGCGTGACCTCACCGCGGAGCATCTGCCGGAAGGCGTCAGCGTGTGGGAGTGGACGGAGGCGATGACCGAGCTTTCGAAGACCCACGCGAAGAACGTTGAGATCAATCTCTCCACGATGCTCAAGGCGATCAATGATCTACGCGAAGCCGGCATCGCCGCAGCAGCCCGTGCCGAACTCGGAACCGACATCCCTAGCGAAGCCGCCTATCGCAAGGTCGAACACGAGCGCTTTGCTCGCGAGATCACGATGGACGTTCTGAGCGGCAAGGAGCTTGCGCCGCTGGCGATCGCCCATGACCCGCTGACAACCTCCATCGAGGAGTTTCGCTTCCTTGCACGCAACAAGAAGGAGGTCGACGCCTACCTCGATGATACGAAAGCCGCCCCGGAACTGGAAGAGTCCGGCCTCGGATATGGCGGTGAGCAGAGCGGGTTCTCGTTCTCGATCGAGGGCTGACGTTTCGCAGAAAACGGCCCGCGCCCCTTGATGCGCGGGTCAGACCACTATCAACCCAGGAGAAAAATCATGGCCCTTGCGCCCGTAGTATTCCGCCGTCTTCCCGCCACCGCGTTCGCGACAGCTCTCAGTAAAGAGTACCGCGACCCCACGCCTCGCACCTTCATCGAGGCACCAGCGCCGTTAGCGCTGGCAAGCTTCGTCGAGGTTGCGAAGACCTCCCTCGACAATTCCGGCTGCCGCGCCTCTCGCGCCGCTTCCTGACGAGCCACCTCTACTGAAGCAAATCCAATCCTACCAACTCCACAGGAGCACCACCATGACTACGCAGTCCTCTAACAATACCGCACTTGCCTCTGTCTCCAACGACGGCCCGCTCGTCTCGCCCGCCATCGAGACCGGGACGCCCGTCATCGACGACGGCATGCCGCAGTTCCACGAGGCAGCCCTCGCCCTTCTCGCGACCCTGAGCCCCGAGAGACGGATGCGTGCCGAGCGCCGTGGCAAAAAGCAGGCACGGTACGTGACGATGCCCAAGGACGCATTGATCGCAAATGGCATTGATGAGCTTTGCGAAAATGCCGCGGCCGCAGCGTTCGGGGAGTCCGGCAAGCGGCGAGCGCTGTTCCTGATCGGCGAGTCCGACAGCGGAAAGACCCGCGCAATGGAATTCCACATTCCCAAGCGCAAGGAATTCTTGCCCTACCGACGTCCTTCGGGAGAACTGGTAACGCCCTTCGTCTCGTTCGAATGCCCACGCCCCATCACGTTGAAAGGGTTCGCTCGAAAGGCACTGGAGGCATGCGGCTACCCGAACGTCTCCCACAAGCTCACTGAGCAGGAATTGTTCGACCTTCTGAAGGCGACCATTCGGAATAACCGCATTCTTTTCATGCACATCGACGAGATGCAGCATGTGATGAAGGGGACGACGACGAACGAGATCCAGAACGTGTCGGACATCATCAAGAGTCTCCTGCAGATCCCCGGATGGCCCTTGCACATGATCCTTTCCGGCGTGCCGTCGCTCGGTCTTTTCCTTTCGCCCGAGGATGGCGACGCCCAGCTCCGGAATCGCAGCTTCGTAGTGGAACTCAAGCAGATGACCCGCCCGGATGCCGAGGCACTGCTTGCCCTCCAGCAGCACATGGTGAGGGACGAGGGCGTCTTGCTCGGCGAGACGGACTCGATCGACTTCGCGCACAGGCTGATCCACGCCTACCAGGGTGCGTGCGGAACCATCATCCAGGCCATCCAGGGAGCTACCGAGCGCGCTCAGACCGAGCATGAAAACGAGCCTGCCGGGACCGCATCGCGCCCCGCGGTGAAGATCAAGCACTATGCCGCCGACTATGCCTTTAAGTTCGGCTGCCGACCCTCCGCCAACGTGTTCTTGGTCAACGACTGGGAGAGGGTCGATCCTCGCCAGTCCCTGGCCCACGTTATCGCGAAGGCACCGCGCGAGACCAAGCCCTCAAGATCCAGGAAGAAGGAGGCCTGAACATGGCTCGTCTCGCACATGTGCCCATCCTTGCGAATACGGAACCTCTCCAGATGTTCGTATCCAGGCTTGTGGCGGCTAATGCCGCCCCAAGCATCCGCGACTTCCTTCGGCATATGAACTTCCGCCAGGATCACCATCTACTGCACCCCCGGACGCTCGACGGGCTTTCCGTTCTCACCGGCATCGACACGGAAACGCTCGCCTCGCGCAATCTTCACGTACGAGGCACCATCGTTGAATACGGCGACCGTGAGTTCAACGGGTGGCATCTGAACCTTAGCAACCCGCGTTTCTGCCCGCGCTGCATCGAGAGCGAGATCCGTAGCGGATACGGACGCTGGGAAGCTCGCCCACACGTTCGCTGGGATTGGCTTCTGAGCTTCAACGAGATCTGCGTGAAACACGGCACTCCGATCTTCACGTCCTCTTTCCGATACCCCAAGAGCGACCGTTTCGACTTCGCGATGTACCTCCGCAAGAATAGGGCGGAGGTGGAGCGTGCCATTGCGACGTGCTCGGAGGCTCCGCTTCATGCATACGACCTGTATTTCGCGGAGAGCTTGGCTACCGGATCGGCCCCGTCCATGGAGTTCCTGCATGGGCTGCCGTACCCCATGGCGCAGAAGCTCTGCATCCTCGCTGGACGCACCGAACGATTGGCCAACGATCCCGACCTTAGGTTCACTGGCCGGGTCTCAGTGTCGCGCGACCTCCGTCTGAGCGGGTTTGAGCTGTTGGCGGACAGGCGCAAGCTCCGCGGATGTCTTTCGAAAGTGAACAAGGACTTCATCAGGCGCAACAAATTTTCGAAGGGGTACGCACTTTACGGAGAACTGCAGGGCTTTCTTACAAAGCACGTTGAAGTGCCTGCGCTGCGCCTACTGATCGATTTCGTGCGAGACTGCGCGATGTCGGAGGTACCGATCGGCCCCGAGGATCCGTTCATCGGCGGCGGCGGCACCCGCACGTGGCATACCGCGCACACGGCAATGCGTGAAACAGGTATCGACAGCCGGACACTTCGTCGAATTCTCGAGCAGCATGGTGTTCTGAGCACGGCCGATCGTCGAAAATCGGACAACTATGTCATGTGCCGCGTCTCGCACGTCGAGGCAGCCGTAGCCGAGTACCAGGATGACATCGATATCGAAGCGATTACAAGACGGCTGGGCCTGACACTTCCGACAGTACAGAAGATGGTCAAGGCAGGCTTGCTGACACAGAAGCCGAAGCCCTTGAAGAAGCAGAAACCGAAGTTCTCTCGGAACGCTGTCGACGAGCTTATGGAAAAGCTGACCGGAGGTCTCGAAGTGCGTGACGAGTCGCCTGACCTGGTGCCGTTGGGAGTGGCTGCCCACAAGGCAGTCTGCTCAATAGTCGATATTTTGGGAGCGATCCTGCAGGACAAGGTGTCGAAAAGATACCTCTCCAAGGACCCCTCGCGTGCTGGCGTCGATCGGCTGCTGGTGGATGTGAAGGAGACAAGAGCCGCCTTCGCGCCGCCATCGCTCGGCGTGAAGTGCCACGAATTCCTGCGTGAACTCGGGCTGACATATGCGGTTGGCAAGCCGCTTTTCTATTCGGGTCTGTTCGAACTGAAGAAAGTCACCCAGAGCTTGAACGGCGTTCCCTACTACGTGGTTGAGCACGAAGCCTACGCTGCGTTTCGCCGTGAATACATCACCCTCTCGGAAGCGTCGGCTGGATGGATGCCACATCGGAACTTGAAGGTCGCGCTGGAAAATGCAGGCGTTCACCCAGTGCGCGCGATCGGTCAGCGCAGAAACGGAACCCTCTATCGCCGCTCTGAAATCGAGAGCTACAAAGCGGAAACTCGCAAGTCATAATCAGGCAGAATTCTAGTCCAAACCAGGCCCCGGCATCTCAAGCCGGGGTTTTTTTGTGCCTATTCTCCGGAAATTTTCGGAATTCGTGTCGTATCTGACAGGACAGGAATGACATTTTATCGGGTGTGATTTGAAAATTATCTAATGTTTTCAATGGTCTATTTTAAAACCCTGCCTTTTGTGAGCCGCCTGCTCACTTGAGAAGCCAGCTTAGGAGAGTCACCAATCCCGGAATCGCCGTCGCGGTTGCTGAGTTTGAGCACACGATTCTGAGAGCATGCTGTCCGGGCGTCCGTTTCTGGTATTCCACCTCGAACGCCAGATAACAGCAAAGAGGCTCAAGGAGAGAAATCGGCACTGGCTGAACGTCCCTGATGGCGTGGGCAAGACCTGCCAGACGCATGCCGGAGAGCACCCGCATCTATCGCCTGCCGTCGTATTCAGCAGAGCGGCTGCCCATCGGTCGCATCGAGCAGAAGGATCGCGAAAATCACGAGAGAGATGGCGAGCGCAAAACGCTGCCGCCAGGCGATGCGGCGCGATCCGGCAATCCGCCTCTCGAGGTCAGGCGGTATCCGGTCAGGCTTGCGAAGCCGCATTCGGGACAACAGGTCGTCGATGGCGGCAAGACCGGCCGTCTCGGTCTCGTAGCTCGCCGCGAGGCGAAACAACAGCGCATCGAAGAGGAGATGGATCGCCAGCGCAAGAACAATCACGCAGAAAACGAGCATCAAAAGCCAGCCGAGCGGTGGAGCGAGGCCTCGATATCCCACGGTGACCGGGCCGACAATCAGTGGCAACAGCGCTGTCAGCCCGCAGAAGATTGAATTGCGGCCGAGATTTCGCGCAGCCGCCGAGGCCGTGGTATTCCACTGCGTCATTGCACGCCCTCCGCTATGGCATGGATACTTTCCGCCGGCAGATGAACGCGCCACCCCGCCCGTTCGATCAGCCGCAGTGCTTCGGCTGGATTTTCGCAACGTCGGCTGATGAGCAGCCAGCCCACGATAACGCAGGCGCTCCGCTGGAAACCTAGCGCACAGCAGACGAGGACCGGTCCCTGCTGGCGCGCATCCTCGACGAGGTTCGCTGCGGCGAGCGTCTGGATCTTGTCGAGGGCTGTAAGATCAAGGGTGGGAAAGCTGCACCAGCGCGCGCGCGTCCCGCCGGGGCGCAGAAGTTCGCCGGTAATGTCGATCACCGTGGCAAAACGGTCGGCCTCGTGGCGACGCGGAAAACGACCGAGATGAACGCCGTCAGCGATCACCACAGAAGCCGGCATTCTCCGGGTCCAGAGCCGAATGTTGATGAGAGCGCCGAGACGGTAGGGTGCCAATAGCCAGCGGCTGGCAAGCGTGGCCCGGCCATCGATGCGTTTCTGGAATATCTGCGGGCCGGCGCCGAAATATCCGACTGCGACGATCGCCAGCGCAACAGCCGGCCAGAGCAACAGAAGCGCTGCGGCCGATAGAGGCGTGCAGAGCGCTCCAAGGCCGAGAAATGCGACGGCACCGCACAGATAATAGACGCCGAGACGGCGCGACTTTGGATCGCCGCTCATCGCAAAGTTCGCGAGAGGCGACCCGGCATCGCGCGGAAAAAGCCAGACGGCAGACAGACCGAGCAGCATGCCGGTCGGTATGTCGATGACGTGATGCTGCCACGTGGTCAGCACGGAGACACCGATCAGGAGGCACCAAAGGTGCCAAAGAAGCCGTGCCTTCCGCGGCAACCGGCCGCGCAGATGATCCCAGATCACCACCAGGAGTGCGATATGCAGCGACGGCGCCTGATTGAACGGCTTATCGAAGCCACCGAGGACGGCGAACATGAAACCGGGCAGGCCGCTCGTTGCCGGCCGCACGAAAGTCGCTTCGAGCGGAAACGCGACGAAGCAGGCGACGGCTACTATCTGGATCGTCAGATAACGTCGCGCGAGCATATCCACGTCGCGCGGCGTCGTGTTGATGAACAGGCAGAGTGCATAGAACAGATTGATCGACCAATATGGAATAATAGTCCATCCAAGGAACGGAATGGCGCTTTCCCATGCGAAGGCGACGTTCGGCACATGAGCGTGTTGCGATGCCAGCCAATTGGCGCCGCCATAGCTCAGATAGAAGAAAGGTGCCAGGAAGACGAGCCAGAGCGCCGCCCGCTTCGGGACCGGTGCTGCCGCGGAAAAAGTAGAACGTGCCCTCTCCACGCTTTGCCCTCAGACTCTCTCGGCCAGCGAGACAGTGAAAATGCCCCACTGATCGATGCGCTGTTCAATCTTGCGGAAACCGGCTGCGGCGACCAGTTGGTCCATTTCCTCTTGCGTCCGCCGCCGCATCACCCACGCCTCGCCGCCGCGGTGGGAGGTCAGTGCGCGGGCGATCATCTCCAGTTGTGGATGCCATGGCTGGTTGGTGTAGACAAGCAGACCACCGGGCAGCATCGCGCGGGCGATCCCGTTGAGCGACGCGACGATCATCGCATTGTCGGAAAACAGCTCGTAAAGGCCGGAGACGATCGCGAGATCCGGAGCCGGCGTGATTGCAGCCAGCCCCTCGCAGTCAAAGGCATCCTGCTGGCGGAAGCTGACGAAATCACTCAGTCCACGCGCCGCAATGCTCTTGCGGCCGGCATCGACGTTGATGGAGGAATAGTCCTGCAACCGCGCACTATCGGGACGCACGGCAGCCGTCTCGATCGCATCAAGGACATAACGGCCGTGCCCGGCCGCTATGTCGAGCATGTGGGTATTGCGGCCGACTGCTTTCAGGCGCTGCAGCGCGCGGTCGATCAGTTCCTGCAAGTGTAGCTTGCGCTGCCTGATGCCGCGCCAGCCGATCGCATCGAGGAACACCTTGTCGATCAATCGCCCGCCGGGACCGAGCCCGCGCGGCTTGTTCTCGTAGACGTAATCGAGGGTCGAGCCGGAATCAAAACCGGTCTTGACCCCTGTCTTTATGCCTTCAGACACCAAGGCACCGATCTTGATGTTGAGGCGGCTGAGCGCCCAGTAGATGCCACGTGGGGATGTGGCGTCCAGCGGGCTCGCGAGCCGGTCGGCCTCGTCCTTTGTATAGCCCTGGATATGGGCGGTGCAAAGGTTGGCAGGCGCCCGGGGCTCGGCGAAACGCGCGTCTATAAAACGGCGGACTTCGGCCAGGGCAATCGCGCGCTCCTTTTCGCCAAGCGTGTCATGGTAGAAGCCGGCAAGCACATGCCGTTCCTTGATCCGGCTGCCGAGATTTTCGTAAAACCGGTGCTGCGGCGCGTGTCGCACCACCCAGTCGCTGCCAGAGATCAGCAATTGGGTCGGGACGGTGATGGCGCGGGCGTCGCCGACAACGCGGGCTGCCGCCTCATAGAGCTGCAACAGGATGTTGGAGGCAATTGGCCTAGATATCAATGGGTCGGATTCGTACGAGGCGATGCGCTCGGGGTCATGCGTCAGGAACCTCGCCTTGACATAGGAATTGACGAAGAATGTCCCCTTAACCTTTTCCCAGAGTGCAATGCCTTCTTTGGCGAAAGGCACGTAGAGCTTGACGCTGAAGGCCGGTGAGGCAAGCACGAGCGCACGGATCGGCGGCGCATAGTCATGCACCCAAGTGGCGGCGAGGACCGCGCCGACGCTCTGCGCAATGACGGCGATGTCTTCGACAGCAGTACCGCTTGTCTCGCTGACATGGCGGACGAAACAATCGAGATCATGCGCCGAGGCAGCAAAGGATGGCGAATAGCCGCGCTCTCCCGGCGAGCGTCCATGGCCGCGTGCGTCCCAGGCGTAGAAGGAAAAATCATCGAGGCCGAGCTCGGTGGCAAGGTGGGTGACGCGGCCGCTATGCTCGTGGCCGCGATGGAGAAGAATGATTACACCCTTCGGTGCAGCGCCCGTCGAAGGCCACGCCCGATAAAAGAGTCGAGTGCCATCATGCGATGCGAATTCGGATTCATGCATTGGTCTGGCCGTCGAGGACGGTTGCCCACTATCGGCAGTTTGCAGCACGGTCTTCTCCAATTCTGATTGGTGGGTGGGTTACAACCATTGGCGGGAACAGTGATTTGCTTGCATTGCAAAAGTCTAGTTGCAAATGTAAGTCCTTTACGAGAACCGATATGAAGTGTGGCTTTCCTCATAAGTACGATGATCTGCACCCGCGAGAGGCGGGGATAGACTATTTCGATGCACGAAATTCCAATGAGGTAGCATGTCTGTCTATCAATTGAAGTCCCGATTTCAGAATATTCTTCGCCCTCTGGTGCGTTCCCTGGCGGCGCGAGGCGTCACCGCCAATCAGGTGACTTCAGTTGCCGCCGCCGTCTCGGTTGCATTGGGCTTTTTTCTGAGCGTCGCCCCGCTTCCGCATTGGTTCCTGCTGGTGCCTGTATGGTTTCTCCTGCGCATGGGTCTCAACGCCATCGACGGCATGCTCGCGCGCGAACATGGGCAGAAGAGCATTTTAGGCGCGTATCTGAACGAGATCGGTGATGTCGTGTCGGATGTCGCCCTGTATTTGCCGTTTGCGCTCATCGATCCGAACGGCTTTGTGCCGGCGATGGCGGTCATATTCCTCTCGGCGCTGACGGAATTTACCGGCGTTCTCGGTCAAACGGTCGGGGCAAGCCGGCGTTACGACGGGCCGCTGGGCAAGAGCGACCGCGCGGTCCTTTTCGGCGCGCTCGGCATCTTTGTCGCGGTTGGTGGTACATTTGCAGCATGGACTTCGTGGCTCTGGGCGGTGGTGGCTCTACTTCTCATATGGACCACCATCAACCGTATCAGCGCCGGTATTCGCGAGGCGCATACGGTCGCCCGATAGGGAACGGAGCCGATCTGCTGCCGGTTCTTTTATCGGCACATGTGATCCGGAATTGTGTCGAGGCTTTTGCTGCCGGTCACGCGTTGGGCTTCAAGAGTCCGTGACTCTTTTCACAAGGCTGCTCACTGCCGCCAGCTCGCGACATCTCTCGATAATGGACACTGCCTCAGTCCTTCTAACCGCACGTTAAGCCTAGGTTGTATTTTCATCGCCACCCCTTGAAAGCACAAAAGCGGTGCTTTATGTTTTACCTATGGTTATCACAGGTAAGACACCACATCCATCGCTGCTGCGCTACACGCTGGCGCCTGACGACAGTGCCCGGCAGGCGCTGGACGATACCATTGCCGCCTATCTCAGGATGATCGAAATCCTGACTGGCCTCGTCTCCGACAGGACGGGCGCCAATCTCGTCGTGCTGCATGACCTTGCCTATGAAACCGTCCGCGAGCAGACGGGCTTGCCGGCAAGGCTGGTCACGCTCGGCCTTCGCGATTTTGCCGCCAATCGCGGCGTCACCGCCGATCCGCCGCATCTGCCGCTCGATGACAAGCTCTTCGCCATCAAAGGCCCCTCGGACCTGACGATCGCCACGGTGCACGGACGTGTTGCCGTGCCCTTCGATGTCGCGGGTTATTCCAGGGGATGGGAGAGTATTTTTCCGGCCTACCTCGTTGCAGGCCAGAATCGCTACGAGATTCACATCGGCGTTACGCCGAATTCCGCTCGGATGGAGGAAAACATGACGAACGAAGGCATTCTCTCACGCATGGGCCGTCTGATCGCGGGCATCGCGAATGCGGCGATCGACAAGGCCGAAGGCGTAAACAAGATCGCCGTCATCGAACAGGCGATCCGCGAGATCGATGCAGCGGCGGATGAGGCCCGCACCGATCTCGGCAAGGCGCGCGCGGAGGAATACCGCATCCAGAGCCGCAAGGACGAAATCGTCGACGACCTGAACGCGCTCGACCAAAAGATCCGCATCGCCGTCTCGTCAGAGCGGGATGACCTGGCAAAGGCCGGCGTTGCTCGCCAGATCGATCTCGAATCCCAGATCGCAGCGCTCGACAAGGCGCTGGCCGATGCCAGGGAACAGGTGGACGAAGGCCAGAAAGCCTTGCAGGCCGTCCTCGCCACGCGCCGCGAGGCGGACGCCCGCCTTGCCGATTTCAAGCGCAGCATCGCCCGGCATCCAGAACACGCCGCGACCGGCCACAGCCAGCCCGCACCGGGTGCAGATGCTGCCCGCGCTGCCGCGGCAGTCTCTCGGCTGACCGGGGTTCCTACTGGCGAGCATGCCCATAGTTCCGAATTGGACGAACTCGACCGGTTGCATCGCGAACAGGCGATCGAGGCACGCCTCGCACGCTTCAAGGCGGATAACCGGTAACGCCGATGGCCCTTCTCTTCGCTCCCGAATGCGCTCCCTTTGCCATTGCCGCCGCCGTGCTTGCAGGTCTGACCGCGATCGAGATGCTTGCGATGGTCATGGGTTTTTCGATGACGGAATTTCTGGGAAAGCCGGAGGCTCATGGCCATGACGGCATCCTGGCATACCTGTCCTGGCTCAATCTCGGCGGTGTTCCCCTGCTGATTCTTCTGATGATGACACTCGGATTCTTCGCGATGACTGGGTTTGCCTTGCAGGCCGTCGCCAGCGCCCTCTGGGCGCCGCTGCCGAGCTTCATCGCCGTCATACCTGCCGCGCTCGCAACCATCCCTATGGTCAGGGCATCGAGCAGAACTGTGGCGCGGCTCGTACCGCACGACGAAACCTATGCCGTCGATCTCGACGCCTTCCTCGGCCGGACCGCCGAGGTGTCAATCGGCCCGCTCGATCAGGGACTGCCGGGCCGCGTCCGTGTCAAAGATCAGCACGGAAACTGGCATGTGCTTCGAGCCCGAGCCGCCAAGGGCGAGGGTCCGCTTGGGATCGGCGCTTCGGTTCTTCTCGTCGATCACAAGGCCAATGTGTTTATCGCCATTCCCGCGCCGGTCGACCCCACCGATGCGAACAATCAATCTTTCAGGGAGCAGCAATGATGTACGACGTTATTCTACCAGCCGGCATTGGGATTGTTCTGATCTTCGGCATCGGTTTTGTCCTCGCCTCTCTTTACACGCGCTCCAGCCGCGATGAGGCCTATGTGCGCACCGGTCTCGGCGGCCAGAAGGTCGTGCTCGACGGCGGTTCGGTCGTCCTTCCGATCTTCCATTCGACCGCGCGGGTCAACCTGAAGACGCTGCGGCTCGAGGTTCGCCGCGGCGAAGGCGATGCACTGATCACCAAAGACCGCATGCGCGTCGATATCGGCGCCGAGTTCTATGTGCGCGTCAAACCCGATGCCTCCTCGATTGCGCTTGCAGCTCAGACACTCGGCAATCGCACCAATGACGCCGAGGCCCTCCGCATCCTGATCGAGGCGAAATTCGTCGACGGTCTTCGCTCGGTGGCCGCGACGATGAATCTCGACGCGCTGCAGGAACAGCGCATGGATTTCGTCAAGGCCGTGCAGGAAGCTGTCGGCGCCGATCTCCAGTCGAACGGCCTCGAACTCGAATCCGTGTCGCTGACACGCCTCGACCAGACCGATATCAAGCATTTCAACGCCAACAACTTCTTCGACGCGCAGGGCCTGGCGGCATTGACCCGCATCACCGAGGGACGCAAGAAGGAGCGGAACGAGATCGTTCGCGACACCGAAGTCGCCATCGCCCAGAAGGATCTCGAGGCCCGCCAGCAATCGCTGACCATCGAGCGGACGAAGCGAGAGGCCGAACTCAGCCAGGAAAGAGACATCGCCAACAAATCCGCGGCGACACGCGCCGAAACCGCGCAGCAGGAGCAGGCCGCAAAACGCGCCGAGGAGGAAGCCCGCATCGCCTCCGAACAGGCGATCGCCGAACGCGAGGCATCCGCCAAGCAGGCTCGCGAAAGCGCCAACATCGACGCCGCCCGAGCCGTCCAGCAACGCGAAACCGAAGCCAAGCGTGACCTCCAGATCGTGGCGCAGGAAAGCGCGATCGCCGTTGCCAACAAAAGCCGTGAAGAATCCGAAGCGAAGGCGGCTGCGGAAACGGCCCGCGCCCTGGCGATCGCGGCAGAGGAAAAAGTCGGCACAGCCAAGGCGATCGAGATTGCCGAACGCGAAAAGCAGATTGCCGTGATTGATGCGCGCAAGAAAGCCGAGACGGAAGCAACCGCCGTCACCGTCGGCGCGGAGGCCGAAAAGCAGGCAGCAAGCGACCAGGCCGAGGCCATCAAGACGCTCGCAACCGCCGAGGCGGATGCGGCGATCATCAAGGCCAAGGGCATTCTCGAAACCGGCAAGGCTGCGGCCGAGAGCGAAGCATTGCTCAACGACGCTCGCAACAAGCTGAGCTCTGCTATCATCGAGTTCGAGATCACCCGCGAACGTATCCGCATCATTCCGCAGGCGCTCGCCGAGGCGGTCAAGCCGATCGAGAAGATCTCCGATATCAGGATATTCGATACCGGCGGCATGCTCGGCCGCGGAAACGGAGCGGCCGGCGGAAACGGCATCGGGCTCGGCGAAGGGCTGGCCAGCCAGCTCCTCTCCTATCAGGCGAATAAACCGATCCTCGACAAATTGCTAAAGGAAGCCGGCTTCGACGGCGACGATGCCATCTCATCACTTCTTGGAAATCTCGATGGCGCAAAACCGGCAAGACCGGCAACCGCCGCAGCCCCGGCAAAGCCGGCAACACCGGCCCCAGCCCCGACACAAACGATCATCCCTCCGGCCCCGAAGCCGGCACCAAAGAAGGACTGATCACCGCGCAAGCGGGTCTGGACTAGAACAGGATGATTTTAGGCCGGTTCGGCCTAAAATCTGAATCTTGTTCTAAATTAAATAGTTAGAGCATGATGTTGCCCGAAAACTGCACATACTTTTCGGCATCATGCTTTATCTCAC
This sequence comes from Rhizobium sp. PRIMUS64, assembly GCF_023006465.1. Classification (NCBI taxonomy): domain Bacteria; kingdom Pseudomonadati; phylum Pseudomonadota; class Alphaproteobacteria; order Hyphomicrobiales; family Rhizobiaceae; genus Rhizobium; species Rhizobium sp. PRIMUS64. Next base: position 98,473 of record NZ_JALBGX010000008.1, read on the forward strand.
CCAACCCGTTGCCAGCGCGCCTGCCCAGTCGGCACGGCCCCTTTCGGCGGCCAGTGCCGACATCGCCATATGGTCATAGGCGACGGTTCGGAACTGCCATATCCATCTGGCCGCCGTCTTTTCCAGAATGGCGTAGCTCGCCAGCGGGTGGCCGACTTCCACCTTGTGGTAATAGGGCAGCTCGTCGTCATAGGCCGCGCAGCCGACGCTGCCGGGGTTGACGATGAGACGGCCGTCGGAAAGCCTGATAGCGCGGGGGATGTGGCTATGGCCGCAAAGGATCAGCGGCAGGTCGATGCCGTCGGCCAGCGCCTCGATTGCCTCGATCGGCTTCAGGAAGACGAAACCCTCCGACGAAACGGATTCCAGCCAGTAGAGATTGTCGTCCTTCGGCGTCGCATGGCAGAGATAGACCTCATCGCGATAGACGGTATCGAATGGAAGACTACGGATCCAATCGAGATGGGCTGGCGACAATTGGTGATAAGCGGCGGCATCCGAAACATGCAGCGCCGCCGGATCCTGTTCGATCAGGTAGCGGTCGTGATTGCCGCGGATCGAGGTCAGGCCGAGCGGCATCAGCAAGTCCGCCGTCTTGCCGGCTTCGAGCGGGCCGCTAAAGAAATCACCGAGATTGACGATCTCATCGATCCCCTGCGCACGAATATCCGCAAGCACTGCCTCGAGCGCCAGATGGTTTCCGTGGATATCGGCAATTGCCGCAAACCGCATTATTTAGCTCCCTCGATAGGTAGAATAGCCATAGGGCGAAATCAGCAGCGGCACATGGTAGTGCGCCGTGACGTCGGCAATGCCGAAGCGGATCGGCACGAGATCGAGGAAGGCCGGATGCGGCAGAGGCGTGCCGTTCGCCCTCAGATAATCGCCGGCGTGGAAGACCAGCTCATAGGTACCGGCTCGAAAATTTTCGCCAATGAGGATAGGGCCGCCATCAACCCGGCCGTCGGCATTGGTCTCGACCGTCTTCAGATGCCTGCGAATCTCGCCGTCGAGCTGAAAAAGATCGATCCTCAGGCCCTCGGCCGGCTTGCCGAGGGCGGTGTCGAGAACATGCGTGGTCAGTCCGGTCATGGGGCTGGCTCTTTGATGATAAAAGGGGCTTCGAAGAAGAATTCTTCCAGATTGTTGCCTGGCCCGTCGCGGTCGACGACCAGGAAGTCTGAGGCTTGGTCGAGCGCCATCAGCGGATGATGCCAGACATTGCGGCGGTAGTTTACGCCCTGGTCGCCGCGCGCCAGAAACACCTGCGGCCTGCCCGGGCGGCCGTTCTCGTCCTCGGAGACGACGACGAGAAAAGGACGGCCCGAGACCGGCGAGAAACTCTGGCTGCCGAGGGGGTGGCGCTCCATCATCCCGACGTCATAGGGGAAGCTGCGCGGCTGTCCGCGAAAGAGGTTGATGATGACGCCTGCGCCCTCGCCCGTCGCATCAGCGGTGGCCAGCGCATGAAAACGCTCCGTCGTGCCGCCATTGATGAACCGCATCGAGGCCGGATCGGCCTCAATCACCTCGCCGAAGGGAGCGAAGGCGGATTTGGTGAGCGGGCGGATCTCGAGAAATTCGGACATGGCTTCATTCGCCTTGGGCATGCCAGTAACGGACAGCATCGATCGCGGAAAGAAGCTCCGGCAGCGTGCGATAGGTCGCCTCCCATATGCTCGACGGACTGAGATCGAAGACTTCCTCGAGGATACGGTTACCCATGCCACAGATTCTCGTCCATGGCAGATCGGGATGCTCAGTCGCAAATTCCGGATGGTTGACGAGCAGTCGGGACGCCGCCGCACCGATGGTGAAGTGGCAGAAGGCAACAGCCTTGAAGGTGAGCTTGTCCCCGGCGAACGCCGCCTCATCCATTCCGCCGACGAAAGACAGCGCTTCGGATGCCGCCTCATACATTTCATTGAGATAGTCGATGGCGCGCCGCTCTTTCATTCAGCCTCCGGCAGCATCGATGTCAGCCGCAGCAGCGCGATCCGTTCGACCTGCGCCGTCGCGGTCACAAATTCCTCATGCCGATCATTGCCGATCCGTGTTTCGAACGCCGACAGGATATCGTCCTTGCCAAGCCCCTTGACGGCGATGATGAAGGGAAAGCCGAATTTTTCGACATAGATCGAATTGAGTTCGGTGAATCGGGTATACTCGGCTGGGCTCAAGCGATCGAGACCGGCGCCGGCCTGCTCCTTCCGGCTGTCCTCGGTGAGTTCGCCCGATATCGCGAGGCGCCCGGCAAGGTCAGGATGGGCGTTGAGCACGCCGAGACGCTCCTGCGGGCTTGCCGCGCGGAAGATGGCGGTCAGCGACGCATGCACGCCGGCCGCCGTCAGCGGCTCTATCACGGGGCCGGCGTCATAGGCGCGCTCGGCGATGAAAGGCGAATGTTCAAAGACGCCGCCGAAGCGGGAGACGAAATCCTCGCGCGACACCATCAAAGCGCTTCCGGCTGATGGTGCTTGTGCCAGTGTTCGGCGATCTCGATGCGGCGTGGAATCCAGACATTGTCGTGCTTCAGCACATATTCGATGAAGCGTTTCAGCGCCGCTGCCCGGCCCGGACGTCCGACGAGGCGGCAATGCAGGCCGACTGACATCATCTTCGGGCTGCCCGCCTTGCCTTCCTCATAAAGCGTATCGAAGGCATCCTTCAGATAGGTGAAGAACTGATCGCCGGCATTGAAGCCCTGCGGCGTCGCAAATCGCATATCATTGGTTTCAAGCGTATACGGAATGATCAGGAAGGGTTTCCCGTCGACGCCCTTCACCCAGTAAGGCAGGTCGTCGGCGTAGGAATCGGAGGAATAAAGGAAACCGCCCTCCTCCTGCACCAGCCGAAGCGTATTGTCGGAAGGCTTGCCCTGATACATGCCGTAGGGCCGCTCGCCGGTGAGTTCGGTGTGCAGTCGCACGGCTTCGAGGATATGCTTGCGCTCCAGATCTTCGGGAAAATCCTTATATTCCAGCCAGCGGTAGCCGTGGCTGGCGATCTCCCAGCCTGCCTCCTTCATCGCAGCGACGGCCTCGGGGTTGCGGGCCATCGCCAGCGTCACGCCGTAAACGGTCGCCTGCACCTTGAGATCGGTGAACATGCGCCAGAGCCGCCAGAAGCCGGCACGCGAACCATATTCATAGATCGATTCCATGTTGAGGTTGCGCTGCCCTGGCCAGGCGGCCGCGCCGACGATCTCCGACAGCAGGTTTTCCGAAGCCGGATCGCCGTCGAGGATCGAGCTTTCGCCGCCCTCCTCGTAGTTGATGACGAACTGCACGGCGACGCGTGCCTCGTCCGGCCACTTCGGATCAGGCGTCAGACGCCCGTAACCAACGAGATTGCGCGGATAAGTCTCGGATACCATCAAATCACCTTCTGAAAAGACGGGGAACGGTAGCATCCGCAGCCGGAATGTCGAGACGGAAACTGCTCGGCCGGATTTTGCCTTTACGGCACAAGCCTTTAGCTCATCAGCAGGTTCAAGCGATTTTGCGCGCGCTGACCTTGCCCATCGGATGCAGCGAATGAACGCGGAAAGGACCGCCCGTGCCCTCCTCTACCATCAGCGCCACGTTCGAAACCGTGACAGGCTCGGTGAGGACAGGCTCGAAGATTGTCCGCAACACCGGCTCGATGCGCGGCATGTCGATCGCGTTGACGGGACCCGTCACCGGCATATGAAAGCGGAATTCCTCCATCACGTAGGGATTGCCCCAGCGATGCAGATTGGCAAATTGCGTCGCCGATAGCCCGTCCGGATCGCTGCGTTCGATCTCAGCCTCGCTGAGCGGCGCGCGGAAACGATCGAATTCCTGCACGATCGCCGAAGCGAGATACTGGATCTGCTCGCAGGGAGTGCTCGGCAGCAGGCTGTAGAAATTGCCGAGCCGGGCGACTTCGATTCGCGGAATCTGGAAGGGAACAAAGGTCCCGGAAAAACGCATCAGATCGCGCAGGAGTTGCGATTCGGGCATGTCGCGGGACAAGTGGAACGGCGCCTTCAAAACGCCGTGAAATCCGTAGCGCCGCGGCACGGCGGTATGGAAGGCGATCTCGTGAATGCCGAGGCCACGGACTGCAGGAGGCTCCATCATATCGCCCGAAAACACGTTTCGGCCAAGCCAGTTGGCGGCCACGAGCGACAGCGGGTCGCTCGCCGGAGGCGTGAAGCAAATGGCATAGCGCATGCAATTTCCTCCATCAAGGAAGTAAGCGCCGGTGAGATCCGGCGCTGTCGATGCGCAAGCAGATAGGTGATTTCCATGACAGAATAACGAAACGCAGCGCCGCCTAATTCACGTTTAACGTGAAGCCGCGGCGATGTGGCTTGAAATTGCGAAGCTTTCCGGCAGCAAAAATCCGCAGTCTGTATCGCCTGCGATACATATCGCCGCCTCCGCCAGCCGGTGGGCGAGGCCGAAGCTGACCTTGAAGCCGCCGGTCAGCGCGATCAGGCGCCGGTGATCGGGATGGCGGCCGATCATTGGATCCCGGTCGATCGCCTTCGGACGAAGCCCGGCCCAGCGCTCGACAACGGGAGCGTCGCGAAGCGTCGGCACGATGCCGCGCGCCGCCTCGATCAGCACGTCGAGCTGGGCGTCGGTCGAGCTGGGATCGTCAAAACGGTTCTCGCTGGTGCTACCGATTGCCGCGTGCCCGCCCTCATGCGCGATGACATAGAGCCCATCGAGAAAGATCGTCGGCAGCGCCGGGTCAATATCGGCTTTCAATAGTGCTGCCTGCCCCTTGACCGGCTGGCCGAGCGGTTGTTTCAGCCCCGGCGTCAGTTCTTGCAGCAATGGAAAGGAGCGATGGCCGGCGGCCACGATGCAGTGACTGAAAGCGATCGTTTCACCGTTGATTTCGGTCGTGCCGCGATCAGGGTCAAGGCCGGCAACCGTCGCATGCTCCAGGATACGAACATGCTTTGCTCGCCGCAGGAAGGCGATAAGCGCTGCGATCAGCAAGCGGGGCGCAACGCGCGCGGCGAGTGTGTCGTGCACGAAGCCGCTCTCGCCGGCGGACGCCTCGATCCAGCCGTTGACCGGTGGCCCGTCGAGCACATGCCAGTGGAAGCGGCGGTCGCCCGCCCGCCAATGGCGTTCGGCGTCCTCGAAATGGCCGCGCGCTATTTTTTTGAGATGCGGCTTCGGCAGCGGGATCAGCCGTCCGGACCTGTTATACCCGGCGGAAAGCCCGGTCTCGGCTTCGAGCGCTGTGATTTCGGCTTCGAGCGAGACCAGCGCATCGAATTGGAACTGCTTCTTCTCCGACCACCGGTCCGGCATATGCGGCATCAGCGCGCCGAGCAGGCCGCCGCTTGCACCTTGGCCCAATCTGCCGGCGTCAGCAACAAGAGTCCGGATGCCCCGGCGCTCGGCATGGACGGCTGCCCAGAGACCCATGATGCCGCCACCGACGATCAGCAACTCTGAGGACGATTGACCTGAGACCGGCTGAGGACTATCGGCTTTTTCCATGACAGACGTGAACCCCGATCAGATTGGCGCGGGCGCGCCGCAGCCGCTCGAATGGCGCGACGGCGATATGCCCTATTCCACCGCCTTTGGCGATCATTTTTATTGCCAGACCGATGGGCGGCTGGAATGCGGCCACGTTTTTCTCGCCGGTAACGGCCTGCCGGAACGCTGGAACGGGCGGCAGAGATTCCGGATCGGAGAACTCGGCTTCGGCACCGGCCTGAACTTCGCCGAAACGTGGCGACAATGGAAGCTCCACCGTGCAGACGGCCAACACCTGCATTTCACCTCCTTCGAACTCCACCCGATGCGCGGCGAAGAAATCGGCCGGGCGCTGTCGCACTGGCCGGAGATCGATGCCGAACGTCAGGTGCTGACGGTGGCCTGGCCGGAAATACCGGCCGGTATCGTGCGACTCGATCTCGACGCCCAGACGACGCTCAGCGTCGTATGCGGCTATGCCTTGGACGGCGTCGCGGCAGCCGAAGACGACTTCGACGCCTGGTATCTCGACGGCTTCGCCCCGTCGCGCAACAGCGATATGTGGTCGGAGGAACTGATGCGGATCGTCTGTGAGAAAAGCGGAGCCGGCGGCACTTTCGCCACCTATGCGGCGGCCGGCTTCGTGCGCCGCAATCTCATCGCCGCGGGTTTTGCCGTCGAGCGCCGCCAGGGCTTCGCCGGCAAGCGCGAAATGCTCTGTGGCATCAAGGCATCCCCCAGCCAGCGCGCAGATCAGTAGCTGGTGCGCTCCGGCTGCTGCTCGCTCGTTCCGAGCCACTGGCGGATTTTTTCCTCGAGCAGCTCGGGACTGATCGGCTTCGACATGTAGTCGTCCATGCCGGCATCGAGGCAGAGCTCGCGGTCGCTTTCGAGCGCATGGGCGGTGACGCCGATGATCGGCACCCGGTGCCCCTGCCCGTTTTCGCGCGCGCGGATCGTCTGGGTCGCCTGATGGCCGTTCATGACGGGCATTGAGACATCCATCATGATAATGCGCGGCGTATACCGCTCCCAGGCGGCGACCGCCTCCTCGCCATTGTCGACGACGAGGAAGGAAAGACCCGTGCCTTGCAGGATCTGTGTGAAGACGATCTGGTTGACCTCGTTGTCCTCGGCGACGAGCACGTCGACGAATTCAGCGGTTCGCTTCTGCGGCGCAGGCGCGGGCGCCTGCACCGCCACTTCCGTCTGCAGCCGGGCAATCTCGGCCTCGGATGCCTGCTTGACGCGGCTGGCGCGCACCACCTCGACGACCGTGTTGCGCAGCACGTTGGCGCGCGCCGGCTTCATCAGATGCGCGTGGCCGTTCAGCGCCGCGAATTCCTTTTCCGTGCCGGAAATATCCATCGACGTCAGGAAGATGATCGGCAGTTCGACGAAGCGGGGATCGGCGCGTAGCCTGCGCGCGACATCGGCGCCGTTCATATCGGGCATGTGATAATCGAGCACGACGGCATCGACGGTGACGCCGAGATTGGCCGCCGCCTCCAGAATCGCAAGACCGGTACCGCCGCCTTCGGCGGCCACGCCGTCGAAGCCCCAAAGGGACAGCTGTTCGGTCAGGATTCGCCGGTTCACTTCATTGTCGTCGACGACGAGGATGCGCGCACCCTGCACGTTGATCGGCAACGGCTTCGGCTCAAGGCGGGCGGCCGCAACCGCAAACGGCAGGTTGACGGTGAAGACCGAACCCTTGCCCCATTCGCTCTCGACACTGAGATAACCGCCGAAGAGGTCGACGAGCCCGGCGGTGATCGCAAGACCGAGGCCTGTACCCTCATGCCGCCGGGTCGATGAGGCATCCACCTGCGAGAACTTGTCGAAGACCGATTCGAGCTTCTCCGGCGGAATGCCGATACCAGTATCCTCGATGCGGATGCTCGCCATGATCTCGCCGCCGGCGGCCGGCTGGAAGCCGACATCGACAAAGACATGGCCGCGCTCGGTGAACTTGACAGCGTTGCCGACGAGATTGGTGACGATCTGGCGGAAGCGCCCGGCGTCGCCAATGACCGCAGCGGGCAAATCGGGCGCGGCTCGCACCAGGAGCTCGATGTTCTTCTCGGCCGCGTGCGAGGACAAGAGTGTCGCTACGTCCTCCACCGCTTCGGTGATATCGAAGGCGGCTTTGCGCAGTTTCATCTGCCCGGCATCGATCTTCGAGAAGTCGAGGATATCGTTGATGATCGTCAGCAGCGCATTGCCCGACTTGACGATGATATCGACGAAGGTCTTCTGGCGCGTATCGAGATTGGTCTTGGCAAGCAGTTCCGCCATCCCAAGCACGCCGTTCATCGGTGTGCGAATCTCGTGGCTCATATTGGCGAGGAATTCGGATTTGGCGCGGTCGGCGGCTTCGGCGCGCGACAGCAGCTGGCGCAGTTCCTCTTCGCGGCTTTTGAGTTCGGTGACATCGGTAAAAAGCGCCACCCAATGCTGTCCCCGGCTGACCGTTGCATCCATGTTCACCCAGCGCTCGCCGCCGACATGGAAGGCCGTGGAGATCGGCAACCTCGCCGCGATATTGTCGCGCCAACCCTGCAGAATCTCGGCCGCGTCCTCGTGGAAGTCGCCGCGCGCAGCGCAGAACTCGAACATGCCGAGCCAACCCTGCCCGGTCTCGATATAGGTGGCGGGAATCTCCAGGATATGAGCCAGCGCCTCATTAGACATCCTGATAATGCCGTCCTGGACGATAGCGAGGCCCTGTGGCATGGCGTGTGTCGCGTCGCGCATCAATTCGCCGAGATGCTCCAGCGCGGCGCGGGCCTCGTGGACTTCGTTTTCCCGCTCACGCACGGCCGTGATGTCGGCATAGGTCAGCAGTATCCGGTCGTTTGAGATACGGCGGCTGTCGAAAATGACGGATTTGCCACCCGCCCAGCCGAGCTCGATCGGCTCGGGCTCCTCGGTTTCGAACAGGTGCTTGCGGAAAGCGTAGATCTCCTCGGGCGTCTGTGTGCCGTCGTAGCGACCGAGCTCATAATTGCGGCGGATGACATCGATGAAGGGGCGGCCGTCGAAGGGATCGTCGAGCGGCAACTCCCAGATGCTGTAGAACTCGTCGTTGACCGAGAGGATCCGGTGGTCGTTATCGAGGATCAGCACGCCGATCGGAAGCGAGCGTAGGATATTCTCGATATCCCGGTGCAGCACCTCTTCCTGCTTCTGCGCCTCGATCAGCGCCTTCTCTCGTTCCTTGAGTGGCGAGATGTCTGAAAAGGAGCCGACGACATAGGGCCGACCATCCGCTGTCACAACGCGGTTGACGCGCGAGAGGACGGAATAGATATGGCCGTCCTTGCTCGGCAGCAGGCTTTCGATCTCCTTCGACTTGCCTCCCTCCAACGCCAGCAGGTTTTCCTGGTAGATCGCCTCGCCGCCGTCCGGACCGAACATTTCGTGTTCGGTCATCCCAAGGACCCGAGAACGGCTATGGCCGCTGAAGGTTTCGTAATATTGATTGGCATAGACGAGGCGATGCTTCTCGTCGCGCACGAAGGCCGCGACGGGGAGGTCCTCCAGGATGGTCCGCAGCAGGTCGAGCTCGTTGACGCTCTCATGCCAGGCCGTGTCGCTGACAGCCGCAGGCTTTGCGTCGTTGCGATAGGCGGCGTTGACGACCAGCGGCCGGCCATCTTCGGCAAAGATGCCGATCGGATGGTCGAGCTGTTCCAGCGCCTCGCGTACGCGAGCGAAATCGGCGGCGCTAGTCATCCGAGGGTCGCCAGCGACCCCAGCGTCGCCAATCGCCCGACGCGGCGGCTCGCGCACTTCGAAGATGCCGAGCACATAGGCCCGCTCCGGCGACGGTGAGAAGCTTTCGATCTGGATGCGCTCATGGCCGACACCCGCCGCATCGAAGCTGATTGCGTTTTCCTCAGTGCCGAATACGAGCGCGCGGCGCTCCTTGTCCTCACGATCCTCTTCCTCGGGACGGTCGAGAAGCTCGCGGCTGCGCCTGCCGATGAAATCGGAGATTTCGCGACCCAGAAAACGGGCATAGGCCTCGTTGACGGCGACATAGCGTAACTCGCTGTTCTTGACATAGGCCGGGGTATCCAGATCAGCGATCCGGCGACAAGCCAACTCCAAAAGTTCCCCGGCTGATTTCAAAAAATATCGCTCCCGCAATGAATGAAATATCGACTACAAAAACTATAACGCCAAGGCTTTTAACAAGGTTTTAACCATAAATTTCGACAGCGGAATTTTACGAGCCGGCTCACCAAGCTGAAGATAATTCGAGATTACCAGCCCCGGCTTGCACGAGACTGAAAGGACGCTCGCAATAATTCTTTCGACGTCGGGATCCCTTGAAATCATGACGAAAATTTAATGCCGAAACCGCTTGCGCGGCCATTGCGCCGCCGCGATCCGGGCCGAGTCTCGGCATGGCTTTATCGAAGCCATGCCCATGAAAGGAAAATACCATGTCCGTTCTTCATAAGACCATGGCGACGGGCCTGATCGCCCTGACCTTCGCCGGCGCCTCGCTCGCCACCGCCACCACCGCCGATGCCCGTCCACGCGATGCCTTCTGGGGCGGCCTT
>NZ_JALBGX010000090.1:0-26545 GCF_023006465.1 Rhizobium sp. PRIMUS64
CTGCCGAGGTCGAGGGCGCCGAAGTCGGCGCCGGGACGATCCTGAATGTCGCCCATTGGGAAGCCGCCGTCGCCGCCGGTTCGAAGTTCATCGTCAGCCCCGGCACGACGCAAGAGCTGCTCGATGCCGCCGCCGATTCCGACGTGCCGCTGCTTCCGGGGGCCGCGACCGCCAGCGAAGTCATGGCGCTGCGGGAAGAAGGCTACCAGGTATTGAAGTTCTTCCCGGCGGAGCAGGCCGGTGGCGCCGCTTATCTCAAGGCGCTGTCCTCGCCGCTTGCAGGCACGTTGTTCTGCCCGACCGGCGGCATTTCGCTGAAGAACGCCCACGATTATCTCTCGCTGCCGAACGTCATCTGCGTCGGCGGCTCCTGGGTGGCGCCGAAGGAACTGGTTGCAGCTGGCGACTGGGCTGGCATTACCAAGCTCGCGGCAGAGGCGGCAGCGCTGAAGGCCTGAGTTTTGGCAGGGGGCGGGCGAACCTCACGGCTCAATCCCGCTCCCCCTATTTGTATTTCAGCCGTCGCAAACCTATGTTCTCCTCCAGTTTCAAACAGGGAGACGACGAGGAATGTTCGACGCAAAGAAGCTTCTCGACCAGTTCTTGGGTTCACAGATGCCGGGTCTTGGCGGTTCCGTCCGCGACAGGGCCGGCGACGCCGTGCAGACGGCAAAGAACAATCCGCTGGCGACTGGCGCCATTGCCGCCGTACTTCTCGGCACCAAGACCGGCCGCGGTATTGCGGGCAATGCACTGGCGATCGGCGGTCTTGCCGCCATTGCCGGCCTCGGTTACCAGGCCTACAAGAATTACCAGGCGGGGCAGGCGCCGGCAGCCCCCTCGGATGCGCCGTCGGCAAACAACCCGGTTCTCCTGCCGCCGCCTGCCGAGTCCGGTTTCGGGCCGGCGTCGCCTGCCGGCAGCAACGAATTCGTGCTGGTGCTGATCCGGGCGATGATCGCCGCCGCCAAGGCCGACGGCCATATCGACGATGCCGAACGCGCCCTGATCATGGACAAGGTCAAGGCCGCCGACGTCAGCGGCGAGGCTGCGGCCTTCATCGAGCATGAACTCGCTTCGCCGACGGATATCGATGCGCTCGTTGCTGCCGCGACGACGGAAGAACAGCGCGTCGAGCTTTACACCGCCTCGCGGCTCACCATCGACCCGGATTCGCGCGCCGAGCGCGGTTATCTCGATCTGCTTGCCGGCCGCCTCGGACTTGCCGACCAACTGGTCGACCATATCGAGGCAACGGTGTCCTCCGCCAAGGTGACCTTGTCACAGTGACATCTAAAGCATGTCGCGCAAAAGTGTGCAGCGGTTTTGCGACAACGACATGCATTGAAATAAGGGCCTAAAGCGCAACGCGCTTTAGGCCGGTTGCCTTTGTCGGGCGGCTGGCCTATCCACTCTTCCGAAAAGGGGAGTGGACATGCGCGATCTTGCAAATTTCAAGGGCTGCCCGGCGCCGAAGCCGGTCACGCTGAAGGGCCGTTTCGTCACCGTCGAGCCTTATCGGCGCGCCGAACATCTTGAGGCGCTGTGGGATGGGCTTGGCGGCATGGGCATCAATCCGCTGCTTCTCTATTTCGCGCAGGACGACTTCTCCGGCATCGACGATTTCGCCAGCTGGCTGGAAACCGTCAACACCAAGTCCGGCTGGCTCACCCATATCTTCCGCGACAATGCCACCGGCAAGATTGTGGGCATGGCGAATTACATGCGCGCCGACCCGGCAAACGGCGTCGTCGAGATCGGCGGGGTGGCACATGGGCCTGAGATGAAGCGGTCGCCGCTTTCGACCGAGGCGCATTATCTGATGGCCAAGCATGTCTTCGAGGATCTCGGCTACCGCCGCTACGAATGGAAATGCGACAATAAGAACGAGGCGAGCAAGACGACGGCCGCCCGTTACGGCTTCAGCTTCGAAGGCATCTTCCGCCAGCACATGATCTCCAAGCATCGCAACCGCGACACCGCATGGTTCTCGATGATCGACAGTGAATGGCCGCTGATCAACGATGCCTTCGGAGCCTGGCTTTCGCCTGAGAATTTCGATGCCGAGGGCAACCAGATCCGCCGCCTGCAGGACATCCGCGCCGATCTTGAAAAGGAAAGGCTGGTATGAGCCCGGAAAGCCGCTCGCAGGCGACCGCCGCCGGTATCATCCTGCTCAGCGCCGCCCTCGTCATCTATTTCCTGCCGACCATCGTGCTCTGGATCGGCAATTTTTCGCCGACGCTGGCAATCGTCGTCGGCATCTGCCTGATCATGGCGTTTTTCGCAGTTTTCTGGCTGCGGGCGCGCTACCAGCGCAGCCGGGGGAAATAGTCTACAGCATTGCGCAATTCCGGACGCAAAAACGCTGCGCACTTTTGCTGGAATTGCTCTAGCCCTGCAGCGAGGCCCCGAGCAGCAGGGCGCCCATCAGCATGACGAGTACGGCGCCGAGGATTTCGATGGCGTTGCCGATCCAGATCGAGGCGGTCGAGCCGCGTCCGGAGAGGCGGACGGCCGCACTCTTGGCGGTGACGGCAAGTGTGGCAAGGAGCGAAACGGTGATCGCCGTGCCGAGCGACATGGCGGCGACCGAAAGCACGCCGCCGAGATAGAGCCCGTTCAGCAGCGAGAAGGTCATGACCAGCAATGCGCCGGAGCAGGGGCGCAGACCGACGGCCACGATCGCCGACCAGGCCTCGCGGGCGCTGAACCTGTCGCCGGCGAGCAGGGACGGATCAGGCACATGGGCATTGCCGCAGGTCTCACAGACCATGCCGGGAACGAAGGTGTGGCCGGCTTCCACAGCCTGCGCCTTGCCGTTGAAGGCATAGGCCTGGCGTTCGGCGGCATTGTCCTTCCAGTCGAGCATCATGCTGACCGGACCGGCCGGCGTCGCCATCAGCCGGCGGCGCGGCATGTTACCCACCAGCGAGCGCAGTTTGCGGAACAGCAGCCAGCCGCCGAAGAGGATGACCATGACGAAGCTTGAGATCTCCATCGCGTGGGTCGCCGCCGTCAGCGTGATGCCGGTACCGCGTAGTACCAGCCAGGCACCGCCGACCAGCGCCACCGCCATCACGCCCTGGACGAAGGCCGAAATGAAGGAAATCACCACGCCGCGCTTCAGCTCGACCTCGTTGGCGATCATGTAGGAGGAGATGACCGCCTTGCCGTGGCCCGGGCCGGCGGCATGGAAGACGCCATAGGCGAAAGAGAGGCCGATCAGCGATGCCAGCTGCCAGGGGTCTTGGCGCATCGCCTTCAAGGCACCGGTCAGCGCCCGGTAGAAGGCTTGCTGCTCGTAATTGACGTAGAGAAATAGCGGCGCAAACGGCCCGCCAGTCGGCTGGAAGCTCGGCTCCGCCGTGCCGATGCCAAGCGGCGATTGCGCATGAGCGAGGCTTGCAGCCGTCACCAGCGCAAGGGTCGCAGCGGCAAGGATGAGGGGCAGGCGTTTCGTCAGCATGTGACCTCCAGCCGGGTGGCGAAGAGTTTGGACATGTTGGTGCCGGTGGGATCGTTGAAGAAGGCGTCCGTCAGCGACTGTTTGTTTTGCGAGATCACCTCGTCGGCATCCGGCCGCACCACCTGATGTTTGCAGGCCTTGAAGCCGTCTCCGACGATCGCAAGCTCGTTGTCTGTCGGAAAATCGATCGAGGTGTAGAGCGTCGGATCGTAGACGCCGAAAGTGAGCCTGCCCTTCAGCGGCATCTTTTCCACCGGCTTTACCGCGAAGAACATCAGCAGCTGGCCATCCTTGTAGTCGACATGGATGATGTCGGGCTTCTGGACGGTGATGTTTTTCCCATTGATCGTCAGGTTCATGTAGTAGTCGTAATCTGCAAGCGACTTCTTGACCGTGTTGCCGACGTCGGTCAGCTCGTTCGGCTCCAGCTTCAGGTCGGTGTTCTTGTCGAAATCCATGACCACGGAGGACGAAAAGACCTCGTCGAAGCGCCAGACGTTGCGCAGTTCCTCGACACTGCCGTCCTTGCCGGCCACGACTTCGAGACGCGCCTCCACGAAGATGTGCGGATGAGCAAAGGCGGCGGTCGGCGCCAGCGAAAGAAGCGCGGCGATCAGTATCTTCGAATGTCTCATCTATCTCGCTGCCCTGTTCGCTGCCCCTGACTTCTTGCCAGAAATTGGGACGGAATTGGGACCGGGCTCGGCATCGGTTTCGCGGGGCCGGATGTTGATGCAGGGCGGAATGTCGCATCGCTTCGCAAGGGCACTGCGCTAAAGCATGTCGCGATCTTTCAGATTCGCTTGCCACGCTTTGCATCTTTGGTTCTTCGCATGCCTTTAGCGCAAAACCGCTGCACACTTTTGCGCGACATGCTCTACGGATGCTTCTTGAACCAGTTGTGCAGGTAGTCGACGAAGATCCTTACCTTGGCCGGCAGGTAGCGCCGGTGTGGATAGACGGCATAAATGCCGCGGTCGGTCGGGATGTAATCGTTGAACAGCGTGACCAGTTCGCCGCTCTCGATCGGCTTGCGGGCGATGAAATCCGGGATGAAGGCTATGCCGATACCGGCGAGTGCTGCGCGTAATGTTGCATGCGGACTGTTGACCTCTATCGGTCCGGATACGGCGACGGCGAATGAGGTGTTGTCGGGATTGTGGAAGCGGATGCTCGCCTGGGTGCGCGCGTTGGTGTCGACGATGAAGGGGACGTTGGAAAGGTCCGTCGGATGCTCGAGGTTGGGATGACGCTCGAGAAACTCGGGGGTGGCGCAGATATGGATGCGGAAATCCGAGATCTTGCGGGCGATCATGCCGGAATCTTCGAGCTTGGTGATGCGGATCGCCACGTCGAAGCTTTCCTCGATCAGATCGACGAACCGGTCATCGGCGGCGATCTCCAGTGAAAGATCCGGGTTCTCCTTGGCGAAATCGATCAGCGACTGGCCGACATCGGCATCAACGAAGGTGCGCGGCACGGAAATGCGTAGCCGTCCTTTGAGCTGTGCATTGTTCTCACGCACGAGATCGGCGAGGTTGTCGATCTCCTTTAAGATATCGGAGGCGGTGCGGTAATAGGTATGGCCGGCTTCGGTCATGGAGAATTGCCGGGTGGTGCGGTTGAGCAGCAGGGCGCCGAGCTCATCTTCCAGTTCGCGCACATATTTGGAGAGCAGCGCCTTTGAGCGGCCGGTGCGTCTTGCCGCGGCGGAGAAGCCTTCGGCCTCGACGACATCGATGAAGGCACGTATGCGGGTCAAGGTATCCATGGCACCCCTCAGGCTGTTTCGGAATGTTGAACAAATTGGCTCGTCTTGTTCAATTATTTTTTTGGCCCGAGATCAAAAAATCGCTTGATTATGAAGGCGAATATTCTTATTTCCCACTCAGCCCAAAGTCGCACGTGCCCATGGGTGTCCGCCGAACCCTCGAATTGGTGAGGAAATCGGTAAGGTACCTGGAATTAACCCCTCCAGTCGCTATTCCGGCCAACCGGAAAATGCGAGGACGCCTGAAGCAACGACGGTGCGGGCCTTTTTGTTCTCTCCCTGCTTTCCATCAGCGGGGGTTACTGAAGAGGCACACCATCATTGCCGGAAGTGCGGTTGGGACTCTCCCTCCAATCCATGGCAGACAAAGCCGAACTTACACCGCACCGCGGCGTTGGTTCACCATCCGCGCATCGAGCGCTTGCTATGGTTCCGGGGTCTCCACCGGCTGGTTCCAATGCGAGCTATCGTATGCCCTTTGTCCTCCGGTTCATGCCGGAGCTCTGGAATTGGAAGAGGGAATCGATATGACCACCCAGCGCATCCGCGACTTTCTCGCAACCCGACGTCCCGATGGTCCCTGCCTCGTGGTTGACCTCGACGTCGTTCGCGACAATTTCCACGCCTTCCGTCACGCTATGCCGGACAGCGCCATCTATTACGCCGTCAAGGCCAACCCGGCTCCGGAAGTGCTGAAGCTGCTCGCAGGCCTCGGCTCCAATTTCGATTGCGCATCCGTTGCCGAAATCGAAATGGCGCTTGAAGCCGGTGCGACCGCCGCCCGTATCTCCTACGGCAACACGATCAAGAAGGAACGTGACGTTGCCCGCGCGCATGCGCTCGGCGTCAGCCTCTTTGCGGTCGACAGCCACGAGGAAGTCGAGAAGATCTCGCGCGCCGCTCCCGGCGCCCGTGTCTTCTGCCGCGTGCTCACCGATGGTGAAGGCGCTGAATGGCCGCTGTCGCGCAAGTTCGGCTGCGTCCCGCAGATGGCTGTCGACGTTCTCGTCTACGCCCATCAGCTTGGCCTGCAGTCCTATGGCGTCTCGTTCCATGTCGGTTCGCAGATGACCAAGGTCGATGCCTGGGATTCGGCACTCGCCGATGCCAAGCGCGTCTTTGTATCGCTTGCCAAGCAGGGCATCCACCTGCAGATGGTCAACATGGGCGGCGGCTTCCCGACCAAGTACCTGCGTGACGTTCCGTCCGCAGAAGCTTACGGCAAGTCGATCTACCAGGCGCTGCGCACGCATTTCGGCAACCAGATCCCGCAGACGATCATCGAGCCGGGCCGCGGCATGGTCGGCAATGCCGGTGTGATCAAGGCGGAAGTCGTGCTGATTTCGAAGAAGTCGGACAATGACGATGCTCGTTGGGTATTCCTCGACATCGGCAAATTCGGCGGTCTCGCCGAGACGATGGACGAAGCCATCCGCTATCCGATCCGCACGGATCACGACGGCGACGAGATGGAGCCCTGCGTCATCGCCGGCCCGACCTGCGATTCGGCCGACGTGCTCTACGAGAAGAACCTCTATCCGCTGCCGATCTCCCTTTCGATCGGCGACGAGGTCCTGATCGAAGGCACCGGCGCCTATACGACGACCTATTCGGCGGTCGCTTTCAACGGTTTCGACCCGCTGAAGGCCTACATCATCTAAGGTCGTTTCCGTCGGCCCCGTAACCAATCGGGGCGGCAACTTCACAATTTTCTTTCATCGCCGCTGATAACGGTATTGGGTACGGGAGGCCAAGATGGCCGCTGTTCTTGATTCTGTCCGCGCATTCTTTGCGCCTACCACTTTCGCCATCGACGCCGAAAATCCCTCGGATGTCGTTGCTCGCGAAAACCTGCTCGACCGCGTCATGGGCCCGGATCGCCGCAAAAAGTCGTCGGAGAAGATCCGCCGCAACCGCGTTCCGGCCGAGGGCCTTGCGCTGGTGGCGCGCGATCGCGACGGCCATGTCATTGGCTCGGTGCGCCTCTGGAACATCGAGGCCGGCGTCAATGACGAAGGCACGCCGATCAATGCGCTGCTGCTTGGACCGCTCGCCGTTGCGCCCCATCACGGCGGCAAGGGCATCGGCTCGGCGCTGATGCGCGCAGCGATCCTCGAAGCGAAGAAGCGCGGGCATGGCGCCGTCCTGCTCGTCGGCGATGCTGCCTATTACGAGCGTTTCGGCTTCTTTGCCGAGAGGGCTCACCATCTTGTCATGCCGGGTCCGTTCGAACGTTCGCGCTTTCTTGCGCTCGAACTCACGGAAGGCTGGCTTGACGGCGCGGCCGGCATGATCGTCCCTTCGGGACGCATGCTAGCCAGCGCGCCGGTTCGCCGCGCAGCTTGAGCTGTGCCGATCGGCCGGTCGGGGTTGGGAATCTTTCCCTCCTGGCCGGCAATGTCCGCGCCGCTTGACCATGGAGGCAGGCGGGCCTGTCGTGGGTGCGGCGCGGATTGTCTTTTGACGGGTGCGCGGCTGTGGTCAGCTGGGTAAGCGTCGCACGCGAAAACACAATCGCGTGAAAAGTGGCGCCGGCACGCGAACAAATCGCTGCGATATCCTATCTTGCGCCGCATGATCCGCCTTCTCTCCCTTCTGCTTCTTTTCTGCCTGCCGCTTGCCGCAACGAGGCCGGCGGCTGCCCAGAGCACTGCTTCCGGCGTCAGCGGGCTTGGTCCGCGTCTCGACCACGCGGCGAGCGACCCCGCGATGAGGCCTCTCAAGACGGTGATCGTCGCTCGCGACGGACGAGTGCTCGGCGAACGCGGGTTCCATGGTCATTCGCCCTCGGAATCGACCAATATCAAATCCGCTTCGAAATCGATCATCTCGGCGTTGGTCGGTATCGCCATCGATAAAGGCCTGCTGAAGGGGCCGGATCAGAAGATCGCGCCGATCCTGAAGGCCGATCTCCCGGTAACGCCAGACCCGCGCATCAACGACATCACCATCGGCAATCTCCTCTCCATGCAGGCTGGGCTCGATCGCATGTCGGGGCCGAACTATGGCCGCTGGGTCTCTTCGCGCAACTGGGTGCGCTTTGCGCTCTCGCAGCCTTTCATCGATCAACCCGGTGGCGAGATGCTCTATTCCACCGCATCCACCCATCTGCTGTCGGCCATTCTCACCAAGGTCGGGGGGCAGTCGACGCTGGCGCTGGCGCACGAATGGCTGGGTCCTGTCGAAGGCTTCCGCATTGGCGCATGGGAACGCGATCCGCAGGGCATCTATCTCGGCGGCAACCAGATGGCGATGAGCGCCCGGTCGCTGCTTGCCTTCGGCGAACTCTACCGCAACGGCGGCAAGACCGCCGACGGCCGCCAGATCGTCCCTGCCGACTGGATCTCGCAATCGTGGCAGCAGCGCACAAACTCGCGCTTCTCGGGCGATGAATATGGCTATGGCTGGTTCACGCGGCAGATCGGCGGCGAGCAGGTGCATTTCGCCTGGGGTTATGGCGGGCAGATGCTCTATATCGTGCCGTCGCTCGATCTCACCGTCGTCATGACCTCGGAAGAGAGCGGTCCATCTGCCCGAAACGGCTACAGGGACTTGCTGCACGATCTGTTGGCGGACATTATCGGCGCGGTGCGGGCTGCCTGACGACGGTGCCGCGCGTCTCTGCAGACGCGCAAAGGACGCTGTAACGCTTGAATTGCTGCATTATGCCGCAGGAAAACCTCGCGATCGTTAAATTCTTAGCGAAGCGCCCAATCAAACCGCAAAACGCTTCCTGTAAATTCCGCAAGAATTTCGGGAAAGCGCCATGCTGCTGGATCTCAGGACAATCTATTTCATTGTTGCCGTGAGTTGTTTCGTGCTGGGCATCCTCCAGCTTGCTGCCTATGCGACCGGCCGCTTCGAGAGGTGGCCGCTTTGGTGGGGTTTGAGCAACCTTCTTGTCGGCGTCGGGTCCTTCCTCGTCGCGTTGCGCAATCTCGTTCCCTACTCCGTCTCGATCGACGGCGGCAATATCGTCACCATCGCCGGCTACATGCTGATGTTCTTTGCCGTGCGGGTGTTTTCGGGGCGGGCGCTCGACCAACGCACTTTCTGGCTTGCCATCTTGCTCGTCAGCGTTCCTGTCGTCCTCATCGTCAGCGATCCATCGGCAGTCTCGGCGAGGCTCCTCTACGTCTCCGTCATCTGCTGCCTCTGCGATCTTGCCGTCGCAAGGGAGGCAATCAGCATTGTCCGGCGCGAAAAGCTGTATTCGGCAGCCCTGCTTGTCGGCCTCTATATTTGCACTGCGGCGATCTTTGCGGTTCGCAGCATTCTCGCGGCGACCGGTGAGATCGGTGGGCCGGATCCTTTCGGCGGTAGTGCAATTCACAGCTGGATGGCGGTATCGGCGGTCGCGTTCATCATGCTTCGCAGCATGGCGATGGTGCTGATGGCTGCCGAGCGCAGCCGAAATCAGCTGACGGAACTCGCTCACCATGATCCGCTGACCGGCGCCCTCAATCGCGGTGGCCTTGCCCAACATCTGCCGGCTCTCGGTTCCCAGCCGGTATCGTTGCTGATCATCGATATCGACCATTTCAAGCAACTGAACGACAGGCATGGCCATGCCGCCGGCGACGACATCCTGCGGCTTTTCGCCAGTGTTTCGAGGGGCATCATGCGCTCCGACGACCTGCTTGCCCGTCAAGGTGGGGATGAGTTCCTGGCGGTGCTGAAAAATGTTTCCCGGGAGGATGCAGTGGCGATTGCCGAGCGCATTCGTCTCGCCTTCGCCGCCGCCGTCATGCAGCGGCCGGATCTGGTAGTCTTTCCGACGCTGAGCATCGGCGTTGCCGCGCGTTCGGAAAGCGGCGGAGATTTTGAACGGCTGGTGCAGAAGGCCGATGAGGCGCTCTATCGTTCGAAGCGCGAAGGCCGCAACCGGGTCGAAGTCTTCGGGGAAAATCAGCAGGCCGCGTAGGAACGGGGCGAATGTTCCTATCTCGGAGCGGCCCTATCTTTTTGCCTTTGCGCAATTCCGGATGCAAAACCGCTGCGCACTTTTGCTGGAATTGCTCTAGATATTCTGGTCCATCGTTTCGGCCGGGATCTCGTCCGCGCGGTGGACGCGCACGAGCGTTGCCGGCACGCCGGCGACGGTGCAATGCTCGGGGACCGGCTTCAGCACGACACTGCCGGCGGCGACTTTGCTGAAGGCGCCGATTTCGATATTGCCGAGGATCTTCGCGCCCGCGCCGATCATCACGCCGTGGCGGATCTTCGGGTGGCGGTCGCCGGTCTCCTTGCCGGTGCCGCCGAGCGTGACGTTCTGCAGGATGGACACTTCATCCTCGATGACAGCCGTTTCGCCGATGACGATGCCCGAACCGTGGTCGAGCATGATGGACGCGCCGATCCGTGCCGCCGGATGGATATCCGGGCCGAAGACCAGCGAAACGAGATTGGCGAGCCAACTGGCGATCTCCGGACGGCCGGAGACCCAGAGCGCATGGGCGATACGATGCGTCTGCAGCGCATGAAAGCCCTTAAGATTGAGAAGCGCGTGCAGAAATGTCGTGCAGGCCGGATCGCGCTCGCGCACGGCGATGAGATCGGCCTCGACCTTCCGCATGATATCGCCATCAAGTGTGGACAGGATGAGATCGAACAGATCACCGGTTTCCACCTGCGCCACGGAGAGCCGCGCGGCCAGCACGCGGGCGATGATCTCATCGTTGCCAGCGGTGTCCGTTACCTGAGCGGCAAGCAGCTGCTGCAATATCGGCTCGCGTGCGGCAAGCTCGGCCGCCTCGGCGCGGATCACGGTCCAGACAGATGCATCGCCCAAAGGCTGCGGCTGTTGTTCGGTCAAACCGAGGCCGGTCGATTTCGACATTCCCGTTTCCTCTGTCAGCCAGGGTGGCGCGCAAAGCGCTTCCGGTGTGGTTCATGTTTCGCCTGGGCCAGGCGTTTGGCAAGCCCCGATTATAGTCTAGCCGTCCGACGGTCGCAGGTCAGGTGTCCGCTCCGGAAGCCTGCGCCAGTGATAGAGCACATCCGGCTCCCGTTCTTCGTTGTCGGCGCCATCGGTCTCCTCTTCGGCGGTAAAGCCGTGCCGTTGGTAGAACGCACGAGCGCCCGCATTGCGCTGGAACGTCCAGAGCCTGATCTCGTCCATCTCTTCCTTGGCGCAGCCAAGAAGCAAGGAGCCAATGCCCATGCCCTGAAAGTCGGGAAGAACGTAAAGCTGCTCTATCCAGTTGTCGCCATAAGCGATGACACCGACGAGCCGGTTGCCCATGGCAGCGCCGAGGATCGAGCAATTCGGCAGCAGATGCATGCGCCAGTACTGCTCCTCTTCCTCGGGTGTATGCACATCCGGCAGCCAGGGCAGCCGCTGGCATAGGGCGACACGTCTGATTTCAGCTGCGGCTTGCATGTGGTCGGCCGTCAGCGCCACGATTTCGGGTTCCGTCAGGGCGTCGTCCATTACCGGCAGCGGGGCTCAGGCCGAAATATCGATGACGCCGCAGTCGCCGGCTTCGGAGCCGAAGGCGAGCAGCTTGCCGTTTTTGCTCCAGCTCATCGCCGTGATCGCGCCCTTGCCAGGTCGGCGCAGCAGCGCTTCCTTGCTGTCGGCGATGCGCACGGCCAAGATCATGCCGTCAACGAAGCCGATGGCGAGGATATCCTCGAGCGGATGGAACTTCACCGCGGTCGCCATGATATTGGCGCGAGTGCCGAGCTCCAGCGGCGCCTTGCCCATCGGCCCGTCCTTGCCCTGGAAGGGCCAGACGATTGCCGCAGGCGCGCCTGAAGACGCGAGCCACTTGCCCTTGACCGACCAGGAGAGCGATTTCACCTTGGAGGGGTAGCCGGTCATGCGCATGTGGCGGGCTTCGGTGCCGGGCTTGATGTCAAGCTTCCAGCCGTGCAGTGCGTTTTCCTGCATCGAGGTGACGAGGAAATTACCATCAGGTGAGAAGGTGACGCCGGTATGCGCACCCTTCCATTCAAGATCGACCGGCTTGGCGTTCATGCCGATCCAGTGCAGCGACACGCCGTTGTAGCGCGCCGCCGCGATGCGCAGACCTTTCGGCGCAAAGGCAAGGCCCTCGACCGTGCGCTCCTCGGGGAATTCCTTGGTCGTGCCGTCGGCAAGACGCACAAGCGAACTCTTGCCGTAGGAATAGGCAACGGCACCCTGTGGGCCGGCTGCAACCTGCGAAATCCACTTGCGGGGCGCGGTCGCGATTTCGCTGACGCTGCCGTCGGCGGCAATGCGCAGCACCTTACCGTCCTCGCCACCCGAGATCAGGCTCTCGCTGTAGGGATCACGAATGGCGGTGAGCATGCCCTGATGGGCTTCGGAAACCCTGTCGCCGCCATCCAGCCGGTGGAATGTACCGTTTGCGCTTGCGAAGAAGGGAACATCACCTAAAAATTCGACGGCCAGGACGTGGCCGTCGAGATCAAGCGGTGCAACTGTCGGCATCAGGCGGCCGCCCCGCAGGCCTTGAAGGAGGCTTCGAGCTTCTCGCGGTCGAGTTCGCGGCCGATGAAGACGAGACGGCTCTCGTGCTTTTCGCCTTCCTTCCACGGACGCTGGTGATCACCCTCGATGATCATGTGCACGCCCTGAACGACGTAACGCTCGGGATCGTCCTTGAAGGCGATGATGCCCTTGAGACGCAGAATATTCGGCCCCTGCGTCTGGGTGATCTTCTGGATCCAGGGGAAGAAGCGCTCCGGGTTCATCTCGCCGCCGCGCAGCGACACCGACTGCACCGTCACATCGTGAATCGCTGACATCGCGCCATGTTGATGGGCGCCATGGTGATGATGGTCGTGACCGTGGTCATCATGCTGATGACCGTGATGATCATGGTCATGATGGTGGTGGTCATGATCGCAATCGGGGCCGCAGACATGGTCGTCATGGCCCTGCTCGAGGAAATGCGGATCGTTTTCGAGCGCGCGTTCCAGGTTGAAGGCGCCCTGATCGAGCACGCGGGCGAGATCGACGCCGGAGCGGCTGGTCTTGTAGACGCGGGCAGCCGGGTTGATGGCGCGGACGATATCCTCGATCACATCAAGTTCTTCCGGGGTCACCAGGTCACTCTTGTTGATGATGACGACGTCGGCGAAGGCGATCTGGTCTTCGGCCTCGCGGCTGTCCTTCAGGCGCAGCGGCAGGTGCTTGGCATCGACGAGGGCGACGACGGCATCGAGCTCGGTCTTGGCGCGTACATCGTCATCCATGAAGAAGGTCTGGGCGACCGGCACCGGATCGGCAAGGCCCGTCGTTTCGACGATGATGCCATCGAAGCGGCCAGGACGGCGCATCAGGCCTTCGACGACGCGGATCAGGTCGCCGCGCACCGTGCAGCAGACGCAGCCATTGTTCATCTCATAGATTTCCTCGTCCGACTCGACGATCAGGTCGTTGTCGATGCCGATTTCGCCGAATTCATTGACGATGACCGCATATTTCTTGCCGTGATTTTCGGAGAGAATGCGGTTGAGCAACGTCGTCTTGCCGGCGCCGAGATAACCGGTGAGCACGGTAACGGGAATAGGCTTCAGGGTGGAGATCGCGTCGGTCATGAGAACCTCTAGGATTAGGCGTGCGGCCGAGCGGCTTGGGATCGGCTGCTTGAACGGTTGGTCTCATATAATGGCTTGAGCGTGGCAGTTCAAAGGGTTTTATAATGTTATAAGATCACATCGTTTGCACGGCGCAGACGACCCATATTTACCGCAGTTGAGTGATGTCGAATGCATCGACATCCTCCAGCAGTTCCACCAATCCTTTGACCGAATGCGCAATCAGCGCCTCACCCTTTTGCGCCGTCGAAGCCGCGGCGTTGCCCGCCACGCCTTCCGTGTTGAGATCCGACATCTTCCAGCCGAAGGCGTGCGGCCCGTAGGCGCGCAGATGCTTGAAGCGCCCGGCGAATTCCGTCTGTCGCGAGGGAAAGTCCGCCGCCTTCGCCATATCAACCTTGTCGGGATGAAGCGCCAGCATCACCGAGGTCTCGATATCGCCGCCATGGATGCCGATCGCCTTTTCCTCCGACGTGATCACGCCATCCGGCACGCCGAAACGGGTCCAGCTCGTTGCCACCGCCAGCATGGCAAAGCGGACCCGCGCCTCGGTCGCGACGACTGATATGACGGACGAATTGCCGCCATGGGCATTCAGCATCACGAATTTGCGGATGCCCTGCTTCGCCAGGCCTTCGGCGATGCCGAGCCAGCGGTTTACCGCTTCGTCGAAGGCAAGCGTCTTCGTTCCTTCAACGTCCATATGCTCAATGGAATAGCCGATGGCTTCGGCGGGCAGGAAGGTGACCGGCAGGCCGGCGGGCAAGGCTATCTTCAATCGCCCGGCAATGCCTTCGGCAATCAGCGTGTCGGTTTCGAAGGGCAGGTGAGGGCCGTGCTGTTCATGGGCGCCGAGCGGCAACACGGCGATCAGGTTGCGCCCATCAGGGGCAAAGGCCGGGTTGCCGTCCTCCAAGCGCGGCGAAGGTGTCATCATCCGGTCGTTACCTCTTGTTTATGACGAGATCCTGCGCAATGTCATATCGCAGCGGCGTCGGGGCTTAAAGATCAAAGGGATGGCTATGGGAAAGAAGCGCAAGGACGGCAAAAAGAACAAATCCAAGAAGAAGGACCAGACCGAGTATACGCTCGTCGATCTCTCCCCGGCTCTGACCCAGGCGGCGCGTTCCATGCGGACGGTGCTGTCGCGCAACCTGCTGGAAAGCGGCCTTTATGCCGGCCAGGATGGTGTCATTCTGTTGCTTGCCGAGAGCGATGGTATGACGGCCGGCGGCCTTGCCCAGAAGCTCGGCGTCAAGGCGCCGACGATGACGCGCACGATCGGCCGCATGGAGGCGCAGGGCTTTCTCGAGCGCAAGCCCGATGCCGAGGATGCACGCCTGACCAAGGTCTACCTCACCGACCTCGGCCGTGGCAGCGTGCAGGGGATCGAGATGGCGGCTTCGGCCTGCGACATGCTGGCGACGCAGGAGTTCTCCGAGAAGGAAATTCGCAATCTTGTCCGATTGCTGAAGGCGATCGATGCCAATCTGCAAGCCGAAGCCATTCATATCGAAGAACCGGACGAAGACTGAAATTTCCCCGAAAGACGAATTGCTTCCACCGATTAAATCTTTTAATTAAACATTTTAAGGGCCGCGCCGGTTTGACGGCGGGGTCTTGCTGCTTACGTGCTGCCTGGAGGAGGACACGTGGTCCAGAAGATCAAGCTTTCGACTATTGCCGAAACGCTCGGCATTTCAACGGCGACCGTATCGCTAGCCTTACGCGACAGTCCGCTCGTCGCCGGCAATACCCGGGAGAAGATCAAGGAGCAGGCGCGCGCGCTCGGCTATATCTACAATCGCCGTGCCGCCAGTCTTCGCACCTCGCGCTCCGGCATCATCGGCGTCGTCGTGCACGACATCATGAACCCCTTCTATGGGGAGATCCTGAAGGCGATCGAAAGCGAGCTTGACCGCAGCCGCCACACCTTCATCCTTTCCAACCATTACGACAATGTCGAGAAGCAGCGCACCTTCATCGAGACGCTCCTGCAGCTCGGCGGCGACGGCGTCATCATGTCGCCGGCGATCGGTACGCCGCCTGAGGACGTGCAGCTGGCGGAAGACAACGGCATGCCGGCGATCCTCGTCGCTCGCTCGATGGAAGGGCAGGACCTGCCGACCTATCGCGGCGACGACAGCTATGGCATCTCGCTTGCCACCAACCACCTGATCGGTCTCGGTCATCGCTCGATCGCCATGATCGGCGGCACGGACCAGACATCCACCGGCCGCGATCGCTACCAGGGTTATGTCAACTCGCTGCGCAAGGCCGGCATCGAGGTCGATCCGAACTTGCGCATTCCCGGTCCGCGCTCGAAGCAGGGCGGTTTCGAGGCTGCAGTGCATTTCCTTTCGCTGCCGCAGAAGCCGACCGCAGCCGTCTGCTGGAACGATCTCGTGGCGATCGGCCTGATGAACGGCATTGCACGCGCAGGCCTGGTGCCGGGACGCGATATTTCCGTCACCGGTTATGACGATCTCGAGGAGGCCTCGATCGCCACCCCGGCGCTGACGACCGTCTGGAACGGTCAGGCCGAGGTGGGGCGCCTGGCAGCCCGGGCGCTGCTCGATCGCCTTGCCGGCAGCCATGAGCCTGATGGCATGCATCTGATCAAGCCGGAAATGCGCATTCGCCAGTCCACCAGTCCCCATCGGCCCCGCGCCTGAACCACGACCGCCATCCAAGAGGAAAAGCCATGTCCCGCATCGCCATTCTCGTTCCTGGGAAGATACACGAGCGTGTTCTCGAAAGGCTGAAGGATCGTTTTGAGATTATTGCCGTCGCACGCGAGGAGAAGCTTGCGCTGGACGGCGAGACCGCCGGCCGCATCCGCGGCGTCGCCGTTTCCGGCTCCTTCCCGGGCGCCTGGATGGAGCAGCTGCCGCATGCTGAAGTGATCGCCAATTTCGGTGTCGGTTATGACGGCGTCGACGTGAAACGCGCTGCCGAAAGAGGCATCGTCGTCACCAATACGCCTGAAGTGCTGAACGACGAGGTCGCCGATACGGCGATCGGCCTGCTACTGAACACGGTGCGCGAATTGCCGCGGGCCGAAGCCTGGCTGCGTGCGGGCAACTGGAAGCCGGGCACGGCCTATCCGTTGTCGCGCTTCTCGCTCAAGGGCCGCCATGTCGGGCTTTATGGCCTTGGCCGCATCGGGCTCGAAATCGCCAAGCGGCTGGAGCCGTTCAAGGTGAAGATCAGCTATCACACGCGTTCGCGCCATGCCGACGTGTCCTACGATTATCACCCGACGTTGAAGGGGCTGGCGGAAGCGGTGGACACGCTGATCGCCATCGTTCCGAAGACGCCGCAGACTCACAAGACGATCGATGCGGATATTCTGGCAGCACTCGGCCCTAACGGCATTCTCGTCAATGTCGGCCGTGGCTGGACGGTGGACGAAGGGGCGCTTAGTGCCGCTCTTGCCTCCGGCGCATTCGGGGCAGCCGGCCTCGACGTCTTCTATGAAGAGCCGACCGTACCGGCCGACCTGCTTGAACCGACCAATGCCGTGCTGCTGCCGCATGTCGCCTCCGCATCCGTGCCGACGCGCAATGCGATGGCCGATCTCGTCGCCGACAATCTCATTGCCTGGTTCGAGAAGGGTGCGGCTTTGACGCCGGTGCCGGAGACGCCGCAGAAGGCTTAGGCGCGGGTTGGTTCGGCGGACGATGCTTGCTGCCAAGCAACAGACATAGCGCTTCGCGGGCGCCTGGAATCAGGCGAGCGCCTGCGCGGAGATGACCGGCAGCTTGGCAGCGGCATAGGCGCGGACGGCGTCGCCGAAAGCGGCGAACAGCTGGTTCGAGGACTTGTCGGTTTCAGCCCAATATTCCGGATGCCATTGCACGCCGACGGCGAAAGCCTTGGCGTCGATAACGGAAACGGCCTCCACCGTGCCGTCCTCGGCGATCGCTTCCACCTGCAGGCGTGGGGCGGTTCTGGCGATTGCCTGGCGATGCAGGGAATTCACGCGGATCTCGCCCGGACCGAGAATGCCTGCGATGCAGGAACCTTCCTTGACGTGGACGGTCTGGCGAATGGCGTACATGCCGTCCCGGTCGACGCCTTCCGGCCGGCGATGGTCCCAGATTCCGGGCTGCTCCTGGATCTCGCTTGCCAGCGAGCCGCCGAGGGCGACATTCAGCTCCTGGATGCCGCGGCAGATGGCGAGCAGCGGGATGGCGCGGTCGATGGCGCGGCGGATGAGCGGCAGGCTGGTGGCGTCGCGGGCGGGGTCGAAGGGGCCGTCCTTGTCATTCGCCTCGGCACCGTAGAGGGAGGGATGAACATTGCTGGCCGAACCCGAGACCAGCAGGCCGTCGACGCGGTCGAGGATCGCGTCGGTATCGTAGCCCTCCTCGAAAGCGGGGATGA
The DNA here is from genome assembly GCF_023006465.1 of Rhizobium sp. PRIMUS64. Classification (NCBI taxonomy): domain Bacteria; kingdom Pseudomonadati; phylum Pseudomonadota; class Alphaproteobacteria; order Hyphomicrobiales; family Rhizobiaceae; genus Rhizobium; species Rhizobium sp. PRIMUS64. The sequence continues at coordinate 18,180 of NZ_JALBGX010000090.1, forward strand.
TGAAGGCCATGACACCGGATGCGTTTAATGCGGCGCGCAGATATTGATGCTGCACGGCATGCCAGGTCGCGCCGTCGAAGCTACGGATATCGGCAGGAATGGCAACGATCGGTTTCGTCATATCAGCCCCGGTCAAAATCTTTATTCTCGTCGTTTCTTCCGCCTGAACGGCCGTCAAGTCAACGCTTGGCTGTATCAGGCGGCCAAATTGCGACGGAAGTGGCGCTCTGCCTTTCCGGTTTACCGCTAAGCCGCTGATTCTGATGGATACGTGCGCGTTGCCTTATTGCCGTCTTGATGCCAAAGGCTAATAGACTAAAGCTTGAATCGCGGCTTGCGCCATGCTTAGCTTTGCCCTTGCTGCGGGTAGGGGTGAGATTGGCCGCGCAGTGTCATCTATATGGGAGGTTTTTGATGGATCGTCGTTCGTTTTTCAAGAAGGCGGGAACCGCCAGCGCCGGTGCGGTTGCCGCAACGGCATTGGCAGCGCCTGCGATCGCGCAGGAGAATCCGAAGATCGCGTGGCGCATGACGTCGTCGTTTCCGAAGAGCTTGGATACGATCTATGGCGGAGCCGAGGATATCGCCAAGCATGTTGCCGCCGCGACGGACGGCAATTTCACGATCCAGCCCTTCGCGGCCGGTGAAATCGTGCCCGGCCTGCAGGCCGTCGATGCCGTTGCCGCGGGTACGGTTGAGGCAGCCCACACCACTTCCTATTATTTTGTCGGCAAGGACCCGACCTATGCCATCGGAACGGCCATTCCGTTCGGGCTGAACAGCCGCCTGACCAATGCCTGGTACTATGAAGGCAACGGCAATAAGCTGATGAACGAATTTTATGCCACACAGGGCATGTATGCGCTGCCGGCAGGCAATACCGGTGCGCAGATGGGCGGCTGGTTCCGCAAGGAAATCAACACGCTCGATGACCTCAAGGGTGTCAAGATGCGTATTGCCGGTCTCGCCGGCCGCGTCATGGAGAAGGTCGGCGTCATCCCGCAGCAGATCGCCGGCGGCGACATCTATCCGGCGCTTGAAAAAGGCACGATCGATGCGGCGGAATTCGTCGGCCCTTACGACGACCTGAAGCTCGGCTTCCACAAGGTGGCGAAGTACTACTATTATCCCGGCTGGTGGGAAGGTGGCCCGACGGTGCATGGGTTCTTCAATCTCGAAAAATGGAGCAGCCTGCCCAAGCATTATCAGGCAGCGCTGACCGACGCCTGCGCTTTCGCCAATACCAACATGCTGGCGAAGTACGACACGAAGAACCCGACCGCGCTGAAGCAGCTGGTTGCGGAAGGCGCGACGCTGCGCCCGTTCAGTCAAGAGATCATGGAAGCCTGCTTCCAGGCGGCGACGGGCATCTACAGCGAAATCTCGGGCACGAACCAGTATTTCAAGAAGATCTACGACGACCAGACCGCCTTCAAGCGGGATGCCTATCTCTGGATGCAGCTGTCGGAATACACCTTCGACACGTTCATGATGATCCAGCAGCGGGCCGGGAAGCTTTAAGGCTTTCCGCCGGCAGGCTCGGGGCTTCAGACGAATGCGATGCCAGAACCCCGGATTTCCGTCCGGGGTTTTGTTTTTGCTGGACTATTTTGCCGGTGGCGGCGGTGCTCCCGGCAGGCCGTTCAGTGGCGGCAGGGTCAGGCCGGGGATCTGCGGTGAGCCATTGCCGCCGCCGCCCATCGGCGGCAGGCCGAGTTGGCCGCCGAAGCCCGGGACTTCGATCTTGATCGAGTTCGGGTCGACCTTCGGACCGTGATCCAGCCAATAGGTTACCGATTGCGGCCAGAAGATCACGATCGCCACCAGGATCAGCTGCATGCCGACCCAGGGGAGAGCACCCATGTAAATATCCGAGGTCTTGACGTCCTTGCTGGCGATGGAGCGCAGGTAGAAGAGCGCGAAGCCGAAGGGCGGGTGCATGAAGCTCGTCTGCATGTTGACGCAGATCAGGACGCCGAACCAGATCAGGTCGATGCCGAGACTGGAGGCGACCGGTGCGAGCATCGGGATGACGATGAAGGCGATCTCGAAGAAATCGAGGAAGAAGGCGAGCACGAAGATGAAGATGTTGACGAAGATCAGGAAGCCGACCGGGCCACCGGGAATGCCCGACAGCATGTGCTCGATCCAGCGCGAGCCGTCCATGCCCTGGAAAACCAGGCTGAAACAGGTGGAGCCGATCAGGATCATCACCACCATGGAGGTGATGTGCGTGGTCGATGCCATGGCCTCGCGGATCAGCGGCCAGGTGAGGCGCCGGTTCATGGCGGCAAGCAGCATCGCGCCGACGACACCGAGCGCGCCTGCCTCTGTCGGCGTCGCAAGGCCCATGAAGATCGTGCCGAGCACCAGGAAGATCAGGACGATCGAGGGCACCATGCCCATCAGCACTTTCACGAGCAGCGCCCAGTTGAAGTCGCCGCGCACCTCCTTCGGCAGCGGCGGCATCGATTTCGGCCTGATGATCGACAACACCAGGATGAAGAGCACGAAGATCGTCACCTGCAGGATCGAGGGGCCGATCGCGCCGAGATACATGTCACCGACCGACCTGCCGAGCTGATCGGCAAGAACGACGAGCACCAGCGAGGGCGGGATCACCTGGGTGATCGTGCCCGAGGCGGCGATGACGCCGGTGGCAAGGCGCGGATTGTAGCCATAGCGCAGCATGATCGGCAGCGAGATCACCCCCATGGTGATGACGGAGGCGGCAACCGTTCCGGTGATCGCGCCCAGCACGGCGCCGACGAGGATGACGGCATAGGCGAGGCCGCCGGGAACGCCGCCGAAGAGTTTGCCGGTGCCTTCGAGCAGATCCTCGGCAAGCCCGCAGCGCTCCAGTATCGCGCCCATGAAGGTGAAGAAGGGGATGGCGAGCAGGAGGTCGTTGGAAAGGATGCCGAAGAAGCGCAGCGGCAGAGCCTGCAGGAAGACTTCGCCGAAATGGCCGGTGACGATGCCGACGATGCCGAAAAACAGGCCGACGGCGGCGAGCGAAAAGGCGACCGGAAAGCCGTAGAGCATGAAGATGACCATGCCCAGGAACATGGCCGGCGGGATGATGCCGAAATCAAACAAGTCCGTTTCTCCCAGCCCGCGCTACTGCAGCGGTTTTTCGTATTTTGTATCGATGCTGATATGGCCGGTAACGGCTGCGATCCGCTTGATCAGTTCGGAAACCCCCTGAAGGGAAAGCAGCGCGAAGCCGGCGACGAGGATCAGCTTGACGGGCCATCGGATGAGCCCGCCGGCGTTGCCCGATATTTCTCCCTGCTGGTAGGACAGTGCGAAGAACGGCCAGCAGATCCAGGTGAGGAAGACGCATGCGGGAAGGAGGAAGAGGATGAGGCCGACGATGTCGATCCAGATCTTCGCCCTGTCGGAAACCGAACCATAGATCAGGTCGACGCGGACATGCTCGTTGTTGCGCAACGCATGCGAGGCGCCGAGCATGACGACGAAGGCGAAGAGATACCACTGGATCTCAAGCCAGCCGTTCGAACTGTAGTTGAAGGCATAGCGGACGATGGCGTTTCCGGCGCTGATCAGACAGCAGAACAGCACCATATATTCGGAAATTTTGCCCATGAACTGACTGATCGAATCGATCAGCCGGCTTGCTGCCAGAAGTACCGACATTCGCCTCCCCTTGTTCTTGTCCTGCCGGTTTTCCGGCAGCTTTTCCCTCTTGCAATCGATGTAGACCACGGCCTTTGAAATTGGAAGGATAAATGCCTCGCGTTGGAGTATAGTCTTAGATGCACCGGCCCCGCGGTATGGCCATCAAATATTTCGACAACCCAGGCGTGGATAAATTATTTCAATAATCTCGCCAGTAGGCTGTATTGACGCGCGTAAGCTGTGCGGTTCATCCTATGGTTTTAGAAAATTTGACCAAATGTTTGATTCCATTGAAATCAATTTTTAAAGGGTTGGGCTTAGAATTCCCGCGCACAGGGAAAGTGTGGATGAAGCCAGATAACCCGAACAGGGTCCCTTTAGATGTGTATCTGTCGTTTGTGAGTTCCCTTTCCGGGAACCGCATGACGCTGCTTGCTGGCGTGATCGTGCATGTTGCGACCTGCCTTGCCGTTGCTGCCAAGACGCAGTCCTTCGTCTACATCCTGCTGTCGGTCGCCTTCCTCCTGGTCTTCTGCGTTCGCATGGTCGTCTTCCGGCAGTTCGATCGCGTCGACAAGGAGAGCCTGTCGCACGTCGGGATCGAGCGTTGGGAAAGGATCCTGGTTGCCGGTGCGGCCTGCACCACCGCGCTGCTTGGCATCGCCAGCGGATACGCCATCTTCGTGGTCCACGATTCCTTTGCGGAACTTGCCTGCATTGCCGTCACTATGGCGACCATGGTTTCCGTTGTCGGCCGCAATTACGGTTCGCGCCTGGCGGTCGACCTCCAGACCTTCTCCTGCTGTCTGCCGATGATCGTCTGCAGCCTGTTGGCGCTGGATTTCTATCGTGGCCTGCTGTCGATCTTCCTCATTCCGTTCTGGCTGACGACGCGGGCCATGGCGAACGGCGTGCGCGAGTTCCTCTATGAGAATGTCATCGCGCGCCGGGAAATCACCATCATCGCCGACCGCTTCGACACGGCGCTCAACAACATGCCGCATGGCCTGGTGATGGTCGATGCCGAAAACCGTATTCAAGTCGTCAATCGCAAGGCCTGCGAGCTTCTGAAGATCGGTGCGCCGGAGCGGTTGAAGGATCGCGAACTTGGCGCCGTGCTGCGCTACGGTGCGCGCTACAGCTTCATGGACGCCTCGCAGCCGGAGCTTATTCTGCGCCAGCTCACCCAGGTCGCCGAAGGCAACCTATCGCGGACGCTCATTCATTTCCCCGAGGGCCTGTCGCTCGAATTCTCGGCCAGCCGAAGGGCCGACGGCGGGGCCGTGTTGATCTTCGAGGACGTGTCGAGCCGGGTGAAGGCCGAGCAGAAGATCATGCACATGGTCCGCTTTGATGCGCTGACGGGCCTGCCGAACCGCGAATATTTCGGCCAGCTGGTGCAGGAGTATCTCGCCAAACATCAAAGGAAGTCCGGGCCGCTCGGCTTCATGGTCCTCGATATCGACGAATTCAAACATGTCAACGACATGCGCGGCCACGTTACGGGCGACCACCTGCTCTGCGCCATCGCCGCCCGCATCAAGCAGGCCTCCGGCAACGCCATCCTCGGCCGGTTGATGGGAGACCAGTTCATCCTGTTCTTCCCGCATGCCAAGGAACCGGCTTCGCTCGACGTCGAGATTCGCCGCGTGCACGCCGCAATCCAGGGCAATTACGCGGTCGACGAGCTGACCTTCCTGGTTTCGCTCAGCGCCGGCTACGCGATTCTCGAAAGTGCCGCGTTTGCGATGGATGAATGGAGCGTCAAGGCGGATCTGGCGCTGTTTGAAAGCAAGTCGCGCTTCAAGGGCGGCATATCAGGCTTCGAGCGGGAGATGGATGGCCGCTATATCGAGCAGCAGAAGCTGAAGGCGGATCTGCGTGATGCGGTCTCGGCGCAGGCGTTGCATCTCGCCTTCCAGCCGATGTTCCGGTCCGACGGCTCGCGGATCGAATGCGCCGAGGCGTTGGCGCGCTGGGTTCATCCGGAGAAGGGCTCGATCCCGCCCGACGTCTTCATCCGGCTCGCCGAGGATATGGGCATCATCTCCGACATCACCCGCTTCGTCCTGTTCAAGGCGTGCAGCGAATGCATGAACTGGCCCGAACATATCGCCGTCTCGGTCAATCTTTCGGCGCGGGATCTGCGCGACGCCGATATTCTTTCGGTGGTCGCCGAAGCACTTGCCCATTCCGGCCTCGACGCAGCGCGGCTGCATCTCGAAGTCACCGAAAGCTGCCTGATCGACGAGCCGGCGGCCGTGCGCGCCATCCTGGCGGAGCTCAGGGCCCGCGGCATCACCATCGCTATCGACGATTTCGGTACCGGCTTCTCCAGCCTCAGCTATCTCGACACGCTGCCGCTCGATATCGTCAAGATCGATCGCTCCTTCGTGCGCAACATCGTCGAGGATAACCGCCGCCTGAAGCTGCTGCGCGGCACGGTCCATCTCGCCCGCGAACTGGGCCTGAAGATCGTCATCGAAGGCGTCGAAACCGAGGAACAGCTCGCACTGCTCAACAAGCACCGCAGCGCCGATCTTGTTCAGGGCTACGTTTTCTCGCCGCCGGTGCCTTCCCAGAATATCCCGCTGTTGCAACACGGCATCGGCCGCCGCGTCGTGCAACGCCGCCGCAGCAAGGTCGCCTGAGCGGTCTCAACGGACAGTTTTCCCCCTGAAGAGCGCGTTCCGCGTTAACCTTAACGATTTAAAAACGGCCGAAATCATCGGATTTCCTTGCCTAAATGTCGCTGGCGTATGATTAATGATCCGTTAACAAGCGGATCGAGAAATGTCAGAGACACTGTTCAAGCGTAGTGATTTCAGCACAAAAATTTTGGAAGTTTTGGATCATGTCGAGTATCGCCGCGTCGAAAGCAGCGAAGACATGGAGCAGGTAGAACGGTTGCGCTACAAGGCCTATAAGGCCCATGACGTGCTGGCGCTCGCCCCGAAAGGGCTGCTGGACGACAGCGATTTCGATAGCCACGCCTATATCTTCGGTCTGTACTATTATGGGGAATTGGTCAGTACGATCCGGGTTCATTATGTGACACCGGAACATCGTCTCAGTCAGTCCGGTGGCGCCTTTCCCGAGGCGATGGATGAACTTCTGGATGCGGGGCTGACCTTGATCGATCCGGCGCGTTTTGCAGCCGACCCCGAGCTCACCGCCGATCTGCCGTGGGTTCCCTATCTGACGCTGAGGCCCACCATCGTGGCGGCGGCGTATTTCCGTGCCGACCGCGTTCTTCAATTCGTTCGGCCGCCGCATGCGGCCTTCTACAAGCGGGTCTTTTATGCCGATACGGTCGTGCCCGGCCGGCTGGCGAAAAATTACGGGATCGACATGACGCTGATGGCGACGAATGTGATCGAGGTCGGACGAAAGCTGCTGACGCGCTATCCCTTCTTCATCTCCAGCGCCAGCGAGCAGCGCATGATGTTTTCGCGCAATCCCAACGACACCTTGCCGCCGCTCACCATCATTCCGACGGCGCGTTTCGTGCCGCAAGGCGAGCTCGGCACCGACCTGCCGCTGTAATTTGCCCTCGTCCCCGACGGCGAGACGATCTTCGCCGGGGCAAATGAGGTGGACGACGGACGCAGGCGATATCGGCCGTCCTCAGGTCATATTCCGGGCCTCTGACATGGCGGTTGCCACACGCGCCTGCGGCATTCTCATGCATTGCGCTTTCGCCTGTCATTGTGTAATCCCTGCACGTAGGGATTTCCCTCGCCTAGAGGGAAATTAGGCAGCGCAGAGGCATTTCAGGGAGACGATATTTATGGCCGAACATCATACCGGACCGGTCGAGACCGGCGCGCCGATGGATTACAAAGAACATGAAAAGACCTACGACATGTTCATCGCCGGCGCGAAATACGGCTCGATGCTTCTCATCGTCCTCCTGCTTGCGATGACCGCCGGTTTCTTCGGCGGCGCCGGCCTTCTCGGCGGCCTCTTCGTCTTCATCATTCTTCTCGCCGCCGGCATCTTCCTGTTCCGCTGACCGCGTGGATTCAGAGGGTCAGAGCGTCCTTTGTGCGTCCGAAAGGACGTGCGGCGCTCTGAGGGGAGGAGAGCTTCTCTGAAGCTTTGTGAATTAGATGCTTGGCCCGCGCAGGGGAGCCTGCGGCGGTCTGGCTGACCCGGAGGAGGGGGCAGTTGGGCAATATCGTTTTCGTTGCAAGGGAAATCACGGGCGAGGAGACACGTGTCGCCGCCTCCCCCGAGACCGTGAAGAAGATGAAGAGTTTCGGCTTCGACGTCATCGTCGAAGCCGGTGCTGGTGCAGCTTCACGCATTCCGGACGGAGAATTCGAGACCGCGGGTGCCAGGATCGGCAGTTTTGCGGATGCAGCCTCCGCCGACGTGGTGCTGAAGGTGCGCCGGCCCAGCGGATCGGAAATCTCCGGCTATAAAAGCGGCGCGGTCATCATCGCCATCATGGATCCCTACGGCAATGACGAAGCGATCGCGGCTTTGGCAAGCGCGGGGCTTTCGGCTTTCGCGATGGAACTGATGCCGCGCATTACCCGCGCCCAGTCTATGGATGTACTTTCGTCCCAGGCCAATCTCGCCGGTTACCAGGCTGTCATCGAGGCGGCGGCGGTTTATGACCGCGCCATGCCGATGATGATGACGGCGGCCGGCACCGTGCCGGCCGCCAAGGTCTTCGTCATGGGCGCCGGCGTCGCGGGTCTTCAGGCGATCGCGAC
>NZ_JALBGX010000091.1:0-26202 GCF_023006465.1 Rhizobium sp. PRIMUS64
CCGGAGGGTGCGCGCCAGGCCGTGCTCTTCCGGGCGATCGACGGCCGCAAGCCGGATGCGGCGGATGCCGGCGATGCCCGGGCCAACGGCAAGACGCTTGCCTTGATGCACAACGCAGCCGAGACATTCCAGCCAGAGGGAGCGCTCTATCGGCTTGATCTCGAACACTTGCTGCATCGGCCGCTTGCCCGAATATGCGATAGCGGCGTCGTGGAAGACGCCGACCTCCGCAGCGGTCTCGAAGACATCGCTGCGCGGACCGCAAACGCGATTGAAGCCTTCGCCAATCTGAGCTGGACGTATTGCCATGGCGACTGTCACGGCTTCAATGCGCGGATCAACGACGCCGGCGAAGCCGTATTTTTCGACTTTGACGACGGCGGTCCGGGATACCTCGCTTACGACCTGTCGGTGTTTTTGTGGGCGCAAACGTCCTTCGGTCGGAGGTCGACCGCCATGTGGGACGCGTTCGTCGATGGCTATCGGGCCGTCCGGCCGATCACGCCTGATGACTTCGAAGCCGCCCATCGCTTCGTGATCGTCCGCCACATCTGGCTGATGGGCGAGTATGCCAGCCGGGCACAGGAATGGGGAAGCGAAACCGTCGGCTGGATTGCGCGGGAAGCAAATTTCCTGAGGCAGTGGGAGACAGAGCGATGCGTCGACCGTCTATTCTGAATCCAGCTTTGCTCAGCGGCCGGAGGGTCGGCGGTGCGCCGGCGCAGTCGGCGATCGCTTCGACCTTCGCCCACTCCTGGTGCAGGTCAAGGGACGCCCGTGACTGTCGATATATGGGAACTTGTCGGGGATATCAGCACTTAGGGGCCACCGGCCCCTGTTGGCCCAATGCGGTCACTCCCAAGCCACTCCCCAACATGAGGCCATAGCGCTGGTTTCCCGCTGGACAACGCGAAGGCAGATCAGATCATGAACGCCTCCTTTTGCCAGCAGCAGTTTTCTGGGCCTTCGCAAAAGTCAGTCGCGAAACTCCGACTGTTGCGATAGAGTTTTGCGATAAGACGTCTTGCCTATCATATCGGCACAACCTTTAGAGCATCAATTCGCGCTTTAATGCTCTCGATTGCATGTACAGCCGACACCTTGAGGTCCGGTTTTCTTGATTTTGTGTTGATCTGAATCGCTGGAAGAGCCTGCGCGGTCCCAATGACACCTAGCGTGACGTGGCAATATATCTTGTCATATACATCATTGGTCTCGCCGAGAAGCGCAATGAGTTCCTTTTCTGCCTGTGCTGACTTGGACGATTTCAGAGCGCGAATAGCCGCGTGACGGACCAGCCATCGCCGATCCTGAAGCAGATTGATGATCATAGAAATATCTTCGTCAGCCTTCAAAGCAAGCTCCGAAATCATGTCGAGCGCCGTCGACAGCGCATATTTGTCGACCTCGGTTGAAATGCACATGAGCAGCAACTGCGTAGCCTCCGCGTTCGCGAGGTTTTTTCCGACCTTGCCGAGAATGAAATAGGCGCTACTGCGTTGAGGCGCATTTCGCTTCTTTTCAAGATAATGACAGATTTCCTGGATTACTTCGGCGTCTGACAAGCGCTCTGCCTCGCGATAGGCGTGCCAAGACTTCGAGTCTGCCGAGCTAACTCCAGGTTCTTTTAGGCACATCCTCGAAATTATCTCTTCCAGATAAAGTCTCATTCTTCCTCACGCAAAAGGTAGCAAAAAGTGGATAACTGCCGCACGGAATGCGGGACGCATAGAATGTTATCAGACTGTTCGCCTTTGCCGTTGTTCAGCGGGAATGGCATCCATTGATCTGGTTGATATATCGGTCTTGGTTGCTCTCCCTCAATACGTAATGACAAGTCCAGGGGTGTTCGCCAGTGGATTTTGTCGCCTCCCCAAGCATCAGAAGGCTATCCCCATGATCTCGCGCTGACCTTCCCGGTTTCGGGACATGGCCGGCCGCGCCAGCGTCCAGTTCCTGATGTCCTTCCGGTGGCAGCCGAAACGACCCTGGCGAATGCGCGATGGAGGCCAGTCAGTTGGCGGCGAGGCACGAAAGGCCGTCGGTCGGCGCGATTTGCCGCAAAACGTATACGTATTGCTTCAATCTGCCAAAGTAATGCTAGGGTCGGTAGCGGCCGATGGCTGTCCGACGATCAGCTCTGCGCCTGTGACCGCAGCCAGTCCTGAAGCTTGTCCACCGCTTCGGACTTCCGATATCGCGGCTTCACCAGATAGAAGTGCGAGCGCGCCCTGAGGGCGCCGTCGAAGACTTGCCTCAGCCTGCCCGCCTCGATGTCGGTCGAGACGAAGGCGCGGGTCGCCACGGCGATGCCCTGTCCGGCGATGGCAGCTTCGATCGCGTGCGATGTCTGTGAGAAGCTGATGCCCCGAAACAGCGTGGGATCACCGCCGCCGAGGAAGCGATCGATAAATTCCGGCCAGGAATTATGGGCATCGTGAAGCAGCGTGTAGTGCGAGAGTTCTTCCGCGTTGTTGGGCTCGGTGCCCTTGGCGACGAGGCTTGGATTGCAGATGGCAATGATCTCCTGCTCGAACAGCAGCTCGGCGGCGAGGCCGGGACCGAAGGGAGGGCTGCCATAGCGGACGGCGAGATCGACGCCGTCGACCTGGAAGCTGGAAATGCGGTCCGTCGCCAGGATGTGGAGATCGAGATCGGGATGCCGCGAGGTGAAATCCGGAAGACGCGGGATCAGCCATCTCGAGGCGAAGGTCGGTGTCGTGCTGACCACCAGTTTGACCGGCTGAGGCTTCAGGTTCGCCGTCGCGTTTGCGAGCAGTTCGAAGGCCCGCCTGACGTCGGCGACGTAGCTTCGCCCCTCGCCGGTCAGCGCCAATGACTTCGGCAGGCGCTCGAACAATGTCACCCCGAGTTCCGCCTCAAGCCCCCGCACGTGCTGGGCAACAGCTCCCTGGGTGACGCCGAGCTCTTCGGCCGCCAGCCGGAAGTTCAGATGACGCGCCGCCACGTCGAAGGCCTTGAGGCCGTTGAGGGAGGGAAGATTGCCGATGGACATGGATACTCGATAGTTTTTCTACTGGGACATGTCACGAAAACTGGTTCGCTCTCGCTTGAAGCCCATGGTATTCGAAGGATCAGAGCCCGGCAATGGGTGCGAAATCTGGCAGGGAGAGCGACGATGGCAGTAGAAAAGGTAGCGATCATTACGGCTGGCGGCAGTGGCATGGGTGCGGAAGCCGCGAGGCGGCTTGCGGCCGATGGCTTCAAGATCGCCATCCTGTCCTCATCAGGCAAGGGCGAGGCGCTTGCCACCGAACTGGGCGGCATCGGCGTCACCGGCTCGAACCAAGCCAACGACGACCTCAAGCGCCTGGTCGACGCATGCATGGAAAAGTGGGGTCGCATCGACGCTCTCGTCAACAGCGCAGGTCACGGTCCCCGTGCGCCGATCACCGAGGTCACCGACGAACAGTGGCATACCGGCCTCGACGTCTATCTGATGAACGTCATCCGTTCGGTTCGCCTCGTCACGCCGATCATGCAGGCGCAGAAGTCGGGCGCAATCGTCAATATCTCCACCGCCTGGGTGGCTGAACCGTCGGCGATGTTCCCGACCTCGGCCGTCTTCCGCGCCGGGCTCGCCGCCTACACCAAGATTTACGCCGATACCTATGCGGGCGACGGCATCCGCATCAACAACGTGCTGCCAGGCTGGATCGACAGCCTGCCGGCGACGGAGGAGCGCCGCGACAGCGTGCCGATGAAGCGCTACGGCACCAGCGCCGAAGTGGCCGCGACGATTTCCTTCCTCGTTTCCGAAGGGGCGGGCTATATCACCGGCCAGAGCCTCAAGATCGACGGCGGCCTTACCCGGTCCGTCTGACAGGACCGCTTTCAACGCCAGGGAGAACAGCGATGTGCTGCGACTACGTCAAGGCCGGCGAGATAAGAGACGCCGAGGCGGAGGCGACACAGTGACCCTCGCCGAGGTCGATGCATCGGCCTGGGCCGAACTGGAAGGTGCTGTCGCCGATCCGCAGTCGGCCTTCCGCTACCTGAACCTGTGTTCGGTCGACGCCGGCGGCCGGCCGCAAGCCCGCATGGTGGTGCTGCGGCGCGTGGATGCGGCGCGACGCATCCTGGAAATCCATACGGATGTCAGAAGCCCGAAATGGCAGGAAATATCGGCCAACCCTTTGGTCACCATCCTCGGCTATGGCCCGCAGCCGAAAGTGCAGCTTCGCCTTCAGGGCTCGGCCGAACTCCATGGACCGGCAAGCGAACGCGCGACTGAAGCCTGGAGCCTGCTGCCGCGATCGACGCGCAGTACTTATATGGATGGGCCGCCCGGCGACGAAATCGGCGAGCAGCCGGCAAGCGAGGCAGCGGGCGCAGACGCCGATGGACGGGCCTTCTTCGGGGTGCTGATATTCCGAGCCGAGACGCTGGACTGGTTCCAGCTGCGCCACGCCGACAACCGACGCGCCGTCTTTGCCTACGACAAACTGGGCACGCTGACCTCCTCCCGCTGGGTCAATCCCTGAACGCCGGACGACCACGCGTGAGCGCGCGAAAACGTGATGAAGGCGGCCGGTTTGCGGGCCGCCTCCTGTTTGATCAGGCCGTGCGTCTGACCATTCTCGCAATGGCTATCAGGATGCAGGCTCCGATGAAGCCCGCGATCAGATAACCCAGCCAGCCGCCTAGGGCGACGCCGAAGAGCGAGAGGATAAAGTTGGCGACGATGGCGCCGACAATACCGAGAACGATGTTCATCAGCACGCCCATGTTGCTCTTCATGAGCATTTCGGCGAGCCAGCCGGCAATGCCGCCGATGATGATTGCGGCGATCCAGCCGATACCTGCACTTTCCATAGCAATTCCCCATTGTGAATGATTGAGCGGCCGGCGCCGGCTATCATGTCTCGCCGATCGAGCTAAACCGATGGCCAAGCGACAACACTATAACCCTCCGCCGGGCCAGTTGGTTCCATAAGCCCGCGCCCCCAAGAGGTCTCGTGCCTCGCTTGATCTGGTTCAGGTCACCTGTCGGCCGCCGGCCAATCGTTCGCAGGCTCCTCTATGACGGCAACGTCGTCGTCCGCAGGGTCGGGATCGCGCTCAAGGGCTGTGCGCAGATTGCCGATTTCCTTGATGATCGCATCGAAGACGTCCTGCTGCCTGGCCCCGGCCACGACGCAGTCGTCGACGAGATACTCCAGCTTCGCGCGAAGCCCGGCCTTCCAATTATTTTTGCTCATGACCTTCTCCTCCTCTGATCGATCCACGCGGAGCATGGTCGCTCGCGCGTTCCACCCGCTTTGATGGGCAGGCGGCGCGATGAGGCCGCGGCGAACGGGTAAGGTGCTCTCCTGGCATTTGCGCCCGCACCGAGAAATCGGAAAAACCGGTGCGTTCACCATCTCCGTCACGTCCGATTGGCACGCCGCGACCTCGGCGGATTAACCGCTAGCCGCAGCAACGGTTCCGCCCTGCCTGGACTCTTTGCGTCCGAGAAACGGTCTCGCTTTCACCTCTGGAGCCGATATGCAAGTCCGGCATTTATTTCGAGCCCGAGACTATGCCAAGGCAATCCCTGAAGTCCGCGGCGTCCCGGTCCAGCACGGCATATTTCCCGCTGTGCGCGCGGCGAATTTGCGCCAATGGCAGACATTGCCGGCATCGCAAATCCGTCTATTCTGCGAGGTTGCAAAAGTCAGGAAAACACCTGTCGCTTTCATCCGGAATTTCGCGACAAAAGAGAACCACAATATGGAATCGATTATCGAGATTGGGACCATAATGGATGTTGAGTCGTGGGCGGAGCTTCGCGCTGCGCTGTGGGCGCATCACTCGCTCGAAGATCATCGAGCTGAGTTGGGCCGGGCGTTTCTTTCAGAAAGTGGAGAAGCCATCGCGTTCATCGCTCGAAATGCTGCGAATGAAGCTGTCGGGTTTGCTGAGGCCACTTTGCGACATGATTATGTGAATGGATGCAGCAGCTCGCCCGTTCTATTCCTCGAAGGGATTTTCGTCCGGCCCGTTGACAGGCGAAAGGGTATCGCACGATCGCTTTGCAATGCCGTTGCCGATTGGGGAAAGTCGCTTGGGTGTGTTGAGTTTGGCTCTGACGCGCGGCTTGAGAATTCAGCCAGCCACGCGCTCCATACCGCGTTAGGATTTGAGGAGACACAGCGCGTCGTGTTCTTCCGAAAGCCACTGTAGGCCGGTGTTGCCCTTCCACGAGGATGGTTCGCCGCACACATCCTAAGACTTGTTACGTCACAGATTTCAGTCGCAAAATGCGTCGCAGGGTTCGGGAATTTTGCGGCATTATGGAGCAAGTGCCACAAGATCCCGATGAAGGCTGATGCTATCTCCTGAGGGTGCCTCGGGAGTGCTGCGTATGGTGGAAGTCGTAGACGAACGGAAAGCGAAACTGGGCGAGATTGATGCCAGGATCGAGGAGTTGCGGCGCGAGATCGTCGTTCTCGACGATCAGAAGGCGGCTTTCGAGAAGGTGATCAAGGTCTACGACCCCGGTTTCGAGCTGGTTACACCGCCTTCGAAAACACGGCGCGCATCATCACGAGAGACTGCGAGCGGTCGCGTCACCGAACTTCTGAAGGGCAGGAACAACCGTCATATCGTGCTCGACATCCTCCGCCGCTCCGAGCGAGCCCGATGACGTCAGCGTCAGCGTCTTGAGGGAGGCATATTGGGAGATGACTCCCGGATCGCGCGCCGTTGCGTGGGACCCTTCCTCACTCAACCGCCGAAAGTTTCAGCGACGCCACGCCAATCGCAACGTTGACGCCTTCCTCACCTTCCAGCGACAGCGGCTGAAGGGAAACGCTGTCGCGGCTTCCGCCGACAAGCACCTTCGCGCCGCCGCCAAGGCCAAGGCTGGCATCGGCTTCGACACCCCGATAGGTGCCCTCCAATCCTTTTAGCGGCTGACCGTTGACGCTGGAGACCAGCCAGACCATCCTCCCCGCCTTGACGTCGCCGACGGCGAGGCCGAACTCGTCGATCGAGCCCTTATAGCTCTGCAACAGGCCCGACGGCGATGGCGTGAACGTGCACGAGACGGTTTGCTTGGATTCGATAATCATCCCGACGCCTGCGGAAATGTCGCAGTCTAGCTTGCCGACCTCGAGCCATGCAGCGCCTGCTGCGACCGGAATGAGAAGCGCCGAGCATGCAAGGGAAGCAATCATATGTCTAAACATTGTCGTTCCTTTCCGTTGGATCGTGGACATGACCACGAGGGTTAGCACCAACCGTGAGCTCAAAGTGCCAACTGATGGCGGCGCTTGAACTTCAGAATTTCGTCATGTTTGCCGCAGGTGGATTGGGCGATCGGACAAGTGTCTCCTTGTACTCCTGGACCGTCTTCAATATCGGCCCGAGAACCCAGTTGTACATCTCGCCGATATTGTGTTCCTCCTGCGGGTCGGCTTCGATGTTGAACACCTGGGGATAGCCGTTCATTGGCGCAGCACTCGCGCCCACGCCGCCCATTAGGGTTGCGCCGCCCGCGCCGCTGCGGCCCGGCGCTACGTCGGCAAAATAGGCCCGGAACTGCTTCCAGCGGACTGCGACCAGTTCCGAACCGACGAAGGTCAGCAAATGCTGGCGCGCCCCGCCGTCGTCTTCGCCGAGCAGGAGTTTGCTCTGGTCGACGCCGTCGATCGGCCGGTCGTCCGGAACTTTGCCGCCCGCTATGTGTGCGAATGTCGGAAAGAAGTCCATGATCGAGAACATTGCGTATGAGGATCGCGGCTTGATCCGATGCGGCCCCCTGATAATGGCGGCGGTGCGGATTGCGCCTTCGCTAACTTCGCCAAGCGCTCCGCGGTATGGTCCGGAAGCTCCTATGTCTGGCATGTCGGCGCCGAACCGGCTCGCCCCAGGACCGTCCGGTCCATTGTCGGAGGCGAAGACGACGATGGTGTCCTCCTCTGCGCCAAGTTCCTTCAATGCATCAAGCATTGCGCCGACGATGGCATCGCCCTCCATCAGGGAGTCGCCGAACTGGCCAATCCGGGATGCGCCTTCGAACCGCTTCGAGGGCAAGTTCGGGAAGTGTGTCCGGGATATCGGCAAGAACAGGAAGAACGGTTTGCCCGCCGCCTTTTGCCGCCGCATAAAATCGACGCCGTGGTCGACAAGCTCCCAGTCGATACCGCGGCGCACGTCCTCGGTGTATGGTTTCACGGACTTGAGCGGCTCGGCTCGCTTTGCCTCGACTATTTGCGGCCCCCCCTCAAGCGGGATATCGAGCGTCTTGGTCTGCTGGCCCTGTCGGATCATACCAAATGCATCCCAGGTGTCCCCCGGCGGGATACCGTAGAACTCGTCGAATCCCTGGTTTTGAGGCTGGCTGTAGGTTTGTCCGCCGAGGTGCCACTTGCCGAAGATCGCGGTCGCGTAGCCGGCATCGTGAAGCATCTCCGCCATGGTGATTTCTTCCGCCGGCAAGGAGAAGGCCGTACCGGGAACGGCAACCAGCGACAGCCCGGAGCGGATGGAATAGCGTCCCGTCATCAAGGCGGCGCGCGAGGGCGTGCAGGAGGGTTCGACCAGAAACTGCGTCAATCGGAGTCCCTCGGAGGCGAGCTGGTCGATGCGCGGCGTCGGCGATCCGCGCAACTCCCCGCCTCCGTAAACTCCGATGTCGCCGTAACCGATGTTGTCGCCGAGAATGAACAGGATGTTCGGCTTCGCCTGCTGCGCAGACGCAGTTCCGACAGTCAACGGATGCACGCTGAGGCATGATGCCATCGCCAGTGCTTCGGCCATCGGCCGCCAGTGTCTGAGCCATTCCATGTTCAGCCTCTCTACCAGGAGTGAATAACTGGTCCGCCTTTTGACCTGCCGTCGTGGCGGTCTGTCCTCGATCAAGAATTCACAATCTGAGCGCCTTCTTGACTGCGTCGATGAGTACGGATCCCGCGAAGGGCTTCCGCAAATATGCGATGCACCCGGCGTGCTCCGTCTCGGTCTGCAGGCGCGTGTCTTCCAGGGCAGTGATGAAGATGATCGGCATCCTCACTCCAACCCCTTTCAGCCTGCGCTGCAGTTCGATGCCGGACATGCCCCCCAGGTCGATGTCCAGCACGAGACAGTCGATCGACGTCTCCGGATCGCGGCCGAGAAAAGATTCGGCCGATGCATATTCCACGGCCGCAAATCCGTAGGCATTGAGGAGCCGCCCGACGCTTCGACGTAGGCTCGCATCATCATCGACGACAGCGACAGTGCGGCGCAGCTTTCCCACCTCATGCCCCCATGCGTGACAGTACGCGAGATACGCGGTTGTCTGTGATTGTAGGCGTGTCGGCGATTGCTTGATATTGCCCTAAGGGGAAGGTCGTCCGATCACTCCGGGGCCGCAGTACGACCGATGTCGGCGGCGATCGATACACCCCCCGCCAGCGAGCGTGCTCCGAGCTTCTCCATGACCTGATGGCGGTGCACCTTTACCGTCCGCTCCGATATGCCAAGGGCATATGCGATCTGCTTGTTGAGCTGACCACGGATGATCAGCCCGAAGACTTCGGCTTCGCGCGGGCTTAAACTCGCAACCAACGTCTTCAGTTTTTGCAGACGCTCGTGCTCGGCACGACGCTTTTCATATTGTGTCAACGCGCGCTCGATCGTTTCGAGCAGGACCGGCACCGAGCTAGGCTTCTCCAGGAAGTCCTGTGCGCCCGCCTTCATCGCGTCGACGCCGGCCTTAATGTCTCCTTCGCCGGTCAGGAATACGATTGGCAGGAGTGGCGCCTGCTCGCACAGTTGGCGCTGTATTTGCAGGCCGGACTGGCCGGGCATCTGCAGGTCAAGGAGAACGCAGCCCGGCTCGCAAGTTGGAAGGCATGCGAGAAACTGGCCTCCGGATTCATAGGCTTCGACCTTGAGACCGTACGCTGAGAGCAGGCGTACAGTCGCCGTTCGGTAGGATTCGTCGTCATCGACGATATGGACGACCGGTCTCATCAGCCTTGCTCCTCCCGCCGGGCCAGAGGCAGAACCACCCGGAAGGCGGCGCCGCCTTCAGGCCGGTTGTACGCGGAGATCGTGCCGCCATAGGTCTCGACGATGGCACGCGATATGGAAAGACCCAACGCCATCGGATTTATTCGATTCCCCAAAGGGCAATATCGGCGGAGGAACGTATTCGGTAGACTTGGAAAGCGCTGGGATAGAGTGCAACCCGCCGGGCGCGCATTTTCACCTTGGGGGTACATCCAATGTTTACTGTCCGCCGCCTCGTCAACTCGGCACGGAATCCGATCTCGATTGTCATCGGAGCACTTTTCCTCACGGCGTCCGCCTACGCCCAGAGCGATCCCCTGCCATCGTGGAACGATACCGCGCCCAAGGCAGCTATCGTCTCCTTTGTCGAGAAGGTTTCCAAGCAGGGTTCGCCCGACTTCGTCCCCGAACCGGAACGGATCGCGGTGTTCGACAATGATGGGACCCTGTGGGTCGAGCATCCCATGTACACCCAGCTTGCCTTCGCCCTGGAGCGCGTGAAGACGCTCGCTCCGCAGCATCCGGAATGGAAAAACGTACAGCCGTTCAAGGCGGTGCTGGAAGGCGATATGAAGACACTTGCCGCATCGGGCGAAAAGAGCCTTCTGGAGCTCATCATGGTCACCCATGCGGGAATGACCACTTCCGATTTCCAGAAGGTGGTAACCGACTGGATCTCCACGGCACGCGATCCGCGGTTCAAGCGACCCTACACCGAGCTTGTCTACCAGCCGATGGTCGAGCTGCTTTCCTACCTGCGCGCCAACGGCTTCAAGACCTTCATCGTGTCAGGTGGCGGCGTGGAGTTCATGCGGCCATGGACGGAGAAGGCTTACGGCGTCCCGCCGGAGCAGGTTATCGGTTCTTCGATCAAGACCCAATTCAAGATGCAGGACGACACACCGACCCTCTACCGTCTGCCGGAAGTCAACTTCATCGACGACAAGGCAGGCAAGCCGGTCGGGATCAACCAGGAGATCGGCCGTCGGCCGATCGCAGCGTTCGGCAATTCTGACGGCGACCTCGAAATGCTGCAATGGACGACGATGGGCGGTGCGCCTGCGCGTCTCGGCATGCTCGTTCATCACACCGATGCGGAGCGCGAATACGCGTACGACCGCAAGACCGAATTCGGACGCCTCGACAAGGCGCTCGACGCAGCCGCGATCACGGGCTGGACCGTCATCGACATGAAAGCCGACTGGAAGCAGATCTTCAAGGACTAGGACCGTGCGCCTCACGGCCAGGCGGCGTGCCAAATGCTTCAACAACGTTCGCCAACGGTGACGGGCCTCCGGTCCGTCCAACTGGGAGGATACATGCCATGAAAGTCTACCGATTCACCACGCTGATCTTCGCCGGAAGTTTAGCGTTGACCACCGCGGCCTTGGCGCAGGACGCCCCGAAGAAGCCGCACGTTCCGCTCGAAAAGACCATTGGCGTGGTCACGCCGACAGGCCCGGTGCCGTCGTTGGCGGTGCTCAATTCGGCTGGCGCGAAAATCGAAAACGGAAAGCTCGTCCTGACCGGCGTCTCGGCCAATTCGATCGTCTTCGCCGACCGGCCGGTGCGCGCCGCCGGTCATGTAGCAACCGAGCAGTTCATCATGCAGTGGGACGACGGCAAGGACAACTTCGCCGTCGATCCACCGAACGCGACGGTGTCGGTGCTGGGTGGCGACGGATCGGATGTCAGTGACGCCGTTGTCACGCTGAAAACTCCCAAACTCGACGGAACCACGCTGACATTCGACATCACCATTCTGGAGGGTAGCCTAAGCGGTGCGTCCGGGCCGGCCGCGCTCTTCATTGATCACTTCGGGGGCGGCTTTGGTGGCGGAGGTTTCGGCGGCGGCTTGCGCGGCGGAGACTTTGCAGGAGGTGACTTCCGCGGCGGCTTCCAGGGAGGCGACGTACATATCGGCGACACGAACATCAACCGTGTCGGAGGCACGTACTGGCACGCACCCGTCTACCACGGCGCCTGGTATCGCGGCGCTCCGGTCGCCGCGGGCGTGGTCGCAGGTGCGGCCATTGGAGCGGCAGCAACCCGCCCCTACTACTACAATTCCTACTACAACAACCAGCAGTGCGGCTACTACCCCTTCCCGCCTTGCTATTGATCTTCCGTCTGCGTCGCGCCGCCCAAGCGGCGTGGCGATGGCGTTAATGTCAGATGCAACATGTGTGGACGCGGTCATCGGCCTCCGCGGGAACTACTTCTTCAGGTGGAGATCTATGCAACGGAGTGGGGTCTGGCGGGCGGCGGCGGCCCACGTCCACTGGGACGTAACGACGCGTTTGTCTTCGACCTCGTCCAGCATAGCCCGACAATAGGGGGCCTTCTAAGGGGCCGCGAGCGCCTTGAGCAGCTCGGCGATCATCGCAACGGACGGTCGTCGTGCTCACCTTGCGACTGCCGGATGTCCTGCAGGAATCGGAAGAGCGACCCCGCCAGCAAGCAGAGTGCCGCAATGAATAGTACGGCGGCGCCCGGTTCGTGACGGTATCCCAAAAAGGCGACGACGAAACCGAACAGGAGCAGAAACGTCACGCCGATTCCGGCCAGCACCGCCAGGTACAATGCGCTGTTCAAGAGGCGTTCACGCCGCCTCAGTTCCCCGATTCCCTTCTTCAGCGGGGCTCGGGCGACGTCACTCTCGTCGATCTCGCGGAGGTTTCTGATCCGCCC
Organism: Rhizobium sp. PRIMUS64; assembly: GCF_023006465.1. NCBI lineage: Bacteria > Pseudomonadati > Pseudomonadota > Alphaproteobacteria > Hyphomicrobiales > Rhizobiaceae > Rhizobium > Rhizobium sp. PRIMUS64. The sequence continues at coordinate 12,694 of NZ_JALBGX010000091.1, forward strand.
GGTGACGCCGGAAATCCGATTGACCAGAACCGCCACCATCGCCGCGACCCCATTGAGCATGAACGCCGGCGCGACCGCGTGATTGATCATCGTTGAAAGCTGATCGGCTTCCACTGACATACGGGCACCTCCGATCCCTTCGGCACGAATGGACGGCCGCGGCGCCGGCGAGGCGCTACGGAATGACGTTGACTGCACGCGCGGCCACGAGGACGAGTGTCAGGAGCGAAATGGCGCTTTCGAACATCATCAGCCCCTTCGCACGTCGGGTGAGTGGCAGCACGTCCGTCGGACTGAACGCGGTCGCCGTATTGAATGCGAGGGAAAGATAATCGAGGTAGAGCGGTCGCCAGTCCGGGGGCGCCAGTTCGGGAACCGAAGCCTGGGGAAAGAGCCAATCGGGTCTTCCAGCCATCCCACGCGCGATACGCGATGGGCCACCCGCGTCGATCTGCCAATAGAGCAGCGAGAAGGTGAGAACGTTGGTGATCCAGATGGTAACTGAAGACGTCAATAGCGACACTGATCGCGTCTCGGGCGGGTGGATGGTAATGATCCCGACCATATCTCCGAGTTCGGCCGCCGTATTCCCTGCATAGACGCTGGCAAGCAGCATGATGGCGACGTGCTCGATTCGTAGCCACACAGCGTTGTCAGCCGACACCGTTACCATGATCATTGGAACGATAGCTGCCACCAGGACCGCGTATGACACCCATCGCGGCATGGCATAGACGTGGTGCGGCAGCATTTCCAAAAGGGCGAACACCGCCAGGATCGCCACCACCGGCGGCCAGCGTGCTTCGTCACGACCTGCTTGGATGACATCGCTCATCGTTCCGCCCTCAGTCGGCTCCAAAGGACCTGTCAGGTGAAGCGTTGTAGCGGACACCTCGAAGGGCGTCCGCTACGACGTCGTTACGCTACTGCGCGCGTCAGTCGTGACCAGTCTTCATTTCGCGGACCTGCTGCATCACTTGCTCCAGATTGTAGCTTGCAGGGCTCTGAAGCGGCGGGAAGTCGATGTAGGTCTCGAGATGCTTCAGCCACAACTGCTGGCCGATGGGCAGGATGTTCCAGTCATAGACATAGGCGGTGGACGGTGACGCGATGGCGCCGCCCGTACCGAAGAGCGTCTTCAACTGTGTTCCGACCGAGGTTTCAAATGGGTCACGCTTGATGTTGGCGACCTGGGTCCAGGCGTAAGGCTGCACGCCACCAATGAATCCAGCCGGATCGTCGGAGACCATGGCGAAGTACATCTTCCAGTTCTTGTAGCGGACAGCCGACGGCTCCTTGCCGGAATAATACAAGAAACTGTCGCGCGCGGATGGCAACTTGCCTTCCAGGAAGTCGCGCTGGTCGATCCCGTCGAGCGTGGTCTTGACGATCCCCGGATACTTGCCCGCCTCGATCTCTTTCTTCAGGCCGTCGCCCTTCGGACCGCCTGCGATATTCACAAACGTCGGCAGCCAGTCGAGGGCCGAGAAGATGTCGTTCTTGACCGTACCGGGCTCGATGTGCCCCGGCCAGCGAACCACAAGCGGCGCACGCATGCCGCCTTCCCAGGTGCTGAGCTTTCCGCCCTTGAACGGGGTGGTGCCGCCATCTGGAAAGGTGATCGTCTCGGCACCGTTGTCGGTCGTAAAGACGACGATGGTGTTGTCGAGTTCTCCCATCTCCTCGAGCCTCTTCAAAACGTAGCCGATGTTGTCGTCCATCTGCTTCATGCCGGCTTCGTTAACGCCCCAGTCCTTGCCGCCGGGCTCGCCGACCATTGCCAAGTACTTGTCAGGCAGCACGGTGGTGATGTGCATGCGTGCTGGGTTGTACCAGACGAAGAACGGCTTGTTGGTCTTCTTCGGGTCATTGCGGTCGAGAAAATCGATGACCTTGGCCGAGATCTCCTCGTCAATCGTCTTGGAGCGCTCAAGGGTCAGCGGCCCCTCATCCTTGCAGCTTTGGTTCGCCGGAGATCCATCGGACGATTTGCACGCAAGCATCGGACGCGGCGGCGTCAGGCAGGTCGTGGTTTTTGGGTCCACCGCCGCCGGGTCTTCCGCTATCCCAGGAATGGGCGTGTTCCTGCAAGCTGGTGCGATCCCCTGCTCGGTTGAGGTTTTGTTGATGTCGGGGAAGCTCACCCCCTGCATGGCGTCGAGGTGATAGAGGTAGCCCCAAAATTCCTGGAACCCGTGTGCCGTCGGCAGGGATTCGGTGGTATCTCCGAGATGGTTCTTGCCGAACTCACCTGTCGAGTAGCCGAGATCATACAGGAACTTGGCGAGGTGAGGCGTGCCGGCCCGCAGGTAGGACGGGCTTCCGGGAATCTCCGGCAGAACCATGCCAACGCGCACCGGCTGCATGCCGGTGATGAACGCGGTCCGCCCTGCCGTGCAGCTCTGCTCGGCATAGTAGGTCATGAACTTTGCCCCTTCCCGGCCGATGCGGTCGATATTGGGTGTTTCACCGACCGCGAGACCTTGGTGATAGATGCTCGGCTGCATCCATCCGATGTCGTCGCCCATGATGAACAGGATGTTGGGCTTGGCGTCCTGCGCGTGCATCGTAGCGGTACTCGCTAGCAGGCCGCCGGCGACCGCCATTGCTGCTGTGAAGAACTTTGTAGTCCGTCTCATTTCTATGCCTCCCTCAGGGGGCCGCATTGGCGGCCAAGGTTGGTTGAAAGACGAGTCAAAGCAAAAGAGGGTTGACGTCCAAGTTTACTGACTAGCAAATTGGACAGATCATTTCGGTGAAGACGCGACTCCTCGGCCCGCACGGTGACCCTCGACTTGCGGAAGAGGGATTTCCACTCTTCCATCCATTTTCTACATTGTATTGGCGGCAGCAGATATTGCCCTTTGGGGAATCGGTCGTGACGAGGCTGCGGGTTGTCAGCGACGGGCGCGGTCCGCGACGCCCTTCCTCCGACCGGATCACGACCTCCCTAAAGGACAATAGGCAGCAGCCGCGACCGCGTGTCATAAGACGCTCACAGAGGGACGTTCTAGCGATGGGCAGGGCCATGAGCGCAGTGGACGCATACGATACGGGATTTGAAGGGTTGGCTTGGGTCCCCGGACGAACGTTCACCATGGGATCGAACAAGCACTATCCGGAAGAAGCCCCTGCACATCCGGTCAAAGTAGACGGCTTCTGGATTGATGCGACGCCGGTCACCAACCGTCAGTTCGCCGCCTTCGTCAAGGCCACCGGACATGTCACCGTCGCGGAAAAGACTCCACAGGCTGCCGACTATCCGGGAGCGCTTCCCAAAATGCTGCGGGCCGGATCTCTCGTGTTCACACAACCGAAGACAGTCGTCGGCCCCGACATCACCCAATGGTGGTCGTTCAAGTTCGGCGCCGATTGGCGACACCCCTACGGTGGCCGCAGTGACATTCGCGGGAAGCTCGACCATCCGGTCGTTCATGTCGCCTATAGCGACGTCCTGGCATATGCCCGTTGGGCCGGCAAGGACCTGCCGACCGAGGCCGAATGGGAACTGGCCGCCCGCGGAGGCCTAGAGGACGCCGAATTCGCCTGGGGCGACGACTTGATCCCCAATGGAAAGCTCATGGCCAACACCTGGCAGGGCACGTTCCCCACGATGAGCACAAAGCCGGCGGGCACATCGCCCGTCGGGTCGTTCCCGGCGAACGGCTACGGTATCCACGACATGATCGGCAACGTCTGGGAGTGGACGTCGGACTTCTGGTCGACCCGCCATGCCGAACCTGCGGCGAAATCATGCTGTATTCCCCACAACCCCCGAGGCGGCGAGCGAGAGGCGAGCTTCGATCCCCGCGAACCGGAAATCCGAATTCCAAGGCGGGTGCTGAAAGGCGGATCGCATCTTTGCGCGCCGAACTACTGCCGCCGCTACCGTCCCGCCGCCCGCCATGCGGAACCGGAGGACACCTCCACCAGCCACGTTGGCTTCAGATGCGTCAAGCGAACCGAAATTTGACGCCTCCCACGACCTCTCCAGTTCAATGGCCGTCGATACAAGTCCCGAGCAGGGATCAGCGATAAGAAATGATTTGTGACGCTGTCTCCTACGGCACAATCAGGAGATAACATGACCTTTCTTGTGGCACTTGCTCCATAATGCCGGAATTTTGCGACAGGGAACTATTCATCGGAGTTGATCTGCTGATGACACCGGACGAATTGAAGGTCGTGCGTCGAGCTTATGCGAAGCAGATCACGGCGGCTGTGAGAGTTGTCGATGAGCGTGTTGAAACTGCTTTTGCCGAAGTGCCGCGAGAAGATTTCCTTGGTCCCGGTCCGTGGCCGATCTTCCGAATGCGAAAAGCCTATGTTCCGACCCCGGCCGCCGACCCGGTTTACCTCTACACGGATGACATTGTTGGTATCGTCCCTGAGCGCCACATCAACAACGGACAACCGTCACTTCATGCCTTCCTGCTTTCGCAGGCTGCGCCGCGAGCAGGCGAGCATATCGTGCATATTGGCGCTGGTGCCGGCTACTATTCTGCGATCATGGCGAAACTCGTTGCCGCATCCGGCAAGGTGACGGCGATCGAGTTCGAGCCGGAGCTTGCTGTGCGGGCAAAAGCAAATCTCACTGCCTATCGGAATGTTTCCGTGATTCCGGGCGATGGCAGCTCCGCAGCTTTCGATGCAGCCGATGTGATCTATGTGAACGCCGGCGCAACCCGACCGGCGGATATCTGGTTGGACCGGCTCAATGATGGCGGAAGGCTTGTCCTACCGCTTACGACCGATCTTGGGTTTACCAGCAGCAATTGGAGCAACATGCACCTTCGCGGAGCGGTGTTCCTCGTGACGCGCAGGGGTGAGGAATTTCACGCGCAATGGATTTCGCCGGTGGCCATCTTCCCCTGTGAAGGGATGCGCGACGCGGAATCGGAAAAAGCGCTTGCGGCGGCGTTCGAGAGCGGGGAGCACAAGAGGGTGAGGCGGCTGTACCGCAACGATGAGGTGCCGGCCGAACGATGCTGGGTTCGCGCTTCCGGCGGGTGTCTAGCCTATGCTTAGGCCGGCATCATACCGCCGCGGAAATCCTGACTTTTGCGACACTCCGGACTTTCCTGAAAGCGTTCGAGCATTCTCGCCGCAAAACTCTGTCGCAAAGGTTGGAGTTTCGCGGCGGATTTTTGCGGCGGCCAATGTCCGCTTTCGGGCCAAAAGCAGACCCATCGCCCCATCATCATCCAATGGCGAGGGTAAACCGACGACCACTGATCGAGCCCGTGCCGCTCGGCATGTTTTTAGAAAGACCAGCATGGGCCGGCTTTTCCGAGTCCGGCGCGTCAATGTCGACCCCGGCCGTTATTTCACGGCTTCGATCTCGCTCAGCCGCCATTCTTTGGTGAAGAAGGTTTCAAGCGGACTGTAGAGCCGAAGAATCGTGAAGTACCCCTTTCCCGGCATGGTCTGAACCCAGTTCCCGTCTTTGACGCCCTCCGGCTTCTTTGGCCCGTAATAGACGATTGTGGAGCCGTCATCCTCGGCGGATGCGGCGGGTGTCGGATAGCTCTGGCTGCCAGCACGCGGATAACGCTGGGGCGTTTGGAGCATCGACCGGGTCTGGTTGTCGTAGAGCGTGAACGACCAGAAAGCGGCTGCGGGAATGTTCGGCGGCAGCGTCACTTTGTAGGTCTTGGCACCATCAAGGTCTTTCTTGTCGGCGTCGAGGAATCCGATGAGATACTGCGAGCCGACGCGTGGAATGCGCATGATCATGCCTGGAGAGTCGAGGGTGTAGGCGTAGTAGAACGCGGTCTTCGAATCGAGGGTCCGCGCTCCGGTCGACGGAAGCGGTTCGAACTTGCCGTCTTTGGTAAATAGTGGCGGGGGCGTCTCGAAGTTGGCGCCACCCTGCCAGAGCATGTTCGTCCATGAGGAGCCGGGATAGTAGCTCCAGCCGAGAGCTTCATTCGGCCGCCAATTCAACACACGCCCTGCCGCGTTTCCGACTTTTGCGGCATCGGTCAGTATCTTCTTCATGCGGTCGTCCGGCTTGAATTCCTTACCCTTCACAATGCCAATCGCCGCCAACTGCCCTGCAAGCTCGGGATTGTAGGAAGTGGCGGGTTCGTCCTGAATATTGGCGTCGATCATCTCGAAGAACGAGTCGTCGGTCGGCGGGATGGTGTTGAACGATTTTCCGCTCGCTTCGACGAATTTCGTCTCGGGAATTGCCGGACCCACTTCCAGTTTGACGTCGCCCTGGAGCGCGGTCGCGATGCTCGTGCCAACGCCCCCTGGGGTGTAAGGGTATATCTTGAGCGATTTCTTGATCAGCTCGGCAGTGGGCTTCGGGTCGTTGTCGGTCAGAAAGGCCCGCGCCGCATACAGAACGCGGTTTGTCTTCGACCGCGCTACAAAAAACCCACCCTCGGGAAGTGGACCGTCATAGGCTGGCGGTACGACCAGATATTTTCCGCCTTCGCCGCGGTCGGGGCCGGGAAAGCCGATGTCGACGACCCATTGAAACCACATATCGTTTATGGTGCCGAGCCCCTTCGGTGGTTGCTCGATCACCATCGGACCCTTCGTCAGATCGACGACTGCCATGTAATAGAGGGTGTCGGCGTTCGGGGTGAGGAACAGCGAATTCGAATCCATCAGTTCCGAATAGATGATGACGGAATTGTCCTCAGCACCTGCACTGATGAAGCCCTTACGGATTGCATAGGCAGATGCGCCGCCGTAGCTGTTGAGGTAGGCGTCCAGAGCCCGTGTGAAATCCAGCGTGTCGTAAACCTTGTCGACGGTATCGGCTGTTGGAGCGCCGTCCTTGAACTCAAGCATCCCGATACGGCTATCGACTTTGTCCGGCGTAACGAGGATTGGCGGCGTCGCGTCGGCTGCAGCGACAGGAATACCGCCGAGAATAGTCGATGCCAGCAGCATCATTCCGGGGAGCATGCATTTCATGACACATCCCTTTCATCGATCTCAGAGATTGACGCATTTTCGCCGGCGGGCTTTCGCAGCGAGGCTTCCTGCGCGTCGAGCAAGATTTCAAAATTGGAGCGCATGAGGGAAACCGCAACGGGTAGATTACAGTACCATCACCGTATCATACAGGTAGCATCCGGTCGCCCGCGGAGTGGATCGCTGTTGCTGGCCGCTCGCAGGGGTAACCACCTGATTTACGTGGGATCAGTCGGCACGGGCTTCAAGGAAAGCGACGCTTGGAGGTTGCGCGCGATGATGGACAAAGGGGCCCCGCCTGGACTCTTTGCATCCGTGAAACCGTCTCGCCTTCACCTCTAGAGCCGATATGCAAGTCCGGCATTTATTTCGAGCCCGAGACTGTGCCAAGGCAATCCCCTAAAGTCCGCGGCTCCCGGTCCAGCTCGGCCTATTTCCTGCTGTGCGCGCGGCGGCTTCGCGCGAATTGCGGTCATCAGCAAAGAAGGCCCAAAAGTCTTGGTCATGCAGAGCGAACGGGTTCTCGATTTGGCCGATCTACCAGTCTGGTGCAATCTCCACGAGCGGTTGATCCGGGCTTGCGGCTAAGGCGTCCAGTAACTCCAATTCACCGCCGATCACCGCGCGTTTGGGCTGAGGCGCGTCCCGCCAATGGTCCCAACTCGAAGTCTCGCGACCGTTCAGCACATAATGGTCGCGCAGCACGTTGATTTTCACGAACCACAGACCGGTAACGTTGCCATGCCCGAAGGAAGCTGGGTCTGCTTTCGCTCGCCGGCATTCCAGCCACGCTTCTCCCGCCGACATGAAGGACTGGCGTGGCACATTGGCCGGAGCGAACGAGATTTGGTTCCTCTGCCGCAGCATCTGATCGATTTGGGGATCGCACAGGCACCATTCTCCAGCGCTGGAGTCCCAGTATTCGCATACCCAGTGATCTTCCCATCCATGGGAGAAATAAGCTGCAAAACCACAGCGCACACGGGCGGGAATTTCCCTGCATCGCAGAAAGGAGCAGAGCATCAGCGCGTAGTCGCGGCAGGTTCCGACAGACCGCTTGTCGGCCGACCGCGCGATGTTGAGAGGCCGTGGATCCCTTCTTAAGACGTCGTCCAAGCGCTCCGCGATCGGCAGTGTCGTTCGCGCCGTCGAATTCAGAATCGTCTCGTCAAGGCCGTACTCTGTTATCCAATCAGAATGAACCAAGACGCCTTGAATGATTTGGATTAGAGCGCCAACCCCGGTCGGAAGTACAGCGATTGCACTGGCGTGACGACCTGGATTGGTCATTGCACTATACGGAATCCAGCGATCGACGCCTTCCATGTGTCTCTCCATCACACTGATTGGAGCACAGACTGAGTTGATTTTTGCGTAGTCAGCAAGGTCGGTAGCGGCTCGAGCCGGCACCTCGCTCAAATCTGTTTGATCTGCGGATCTTCGCTGGCGGCGATCCAGAGGGCCGCGTTGAGAGCGGCGCCGCTCAGCAACCGGGCCGCCTCCGGCTCAAGCGGCTTGAGGATGCCTTGGGCGATCAGCCGCTCCACCGTGCTCTTGGTCACCTGCAGACAATTGTTCTGGCTCGACCATTGCGATGGATCGCCCAACACGCCGGTCCGTCGAGCAGAACGATGCGCTGGACTTCCGGATTGAGCGCCATCTCGATCTGCCCGGCCATCCTCCTGCGCGCCCTATTTCGCCAGCCGATCCGGCCCGAGTTTGTAGGTCAGCTTGTCGATCGTCCCGGTGAAGTGGAACGGCAGCTGGTAGCTGTCGTCCACCGCCGAGCGGGTATCGCTCCCAATGTCGAAGGACTCGTCGATGGCCATGAGAAACGGAATGGTGTGAGGCATCGTCTTTTTAGCAAACGCCTTGCCATCCACCGTCATGATGCCGGTGCCACCCTTGCCGGGGCCGGGGCCGTCATACTTGAAGTCGAACACGATCGTGTGCTTGCCCGGCTCGAGCGCGCTGCCGCCCAACCAGTCTTCGGCCCCCACGCCGCCCTCCCAGCGGTAGCGCTCCAGATCGAGGAGGTTGTAAACGAAGACTGGCTTGCCTTTGAGCAGGTAGAGACCGTAGCCGCCAAAGCGGCCGCCCATGGTCGCGATCATACCTTCCGCGCCGCCTTCGGGGATCGTCACTTCGGCGGTTATCGTGTAGTCCTTGTTCATAATGCTCGGAGCATTGCCCACGGGAATGTTGGCATTCGCGCCCGAGTAGGTCAGCTCCGTTCGGCCGGCGACCGCGCTCGGTCGCGGGGTAATGGCGCGTGTGATGACCGTGTTGTCCAATGGCAAGACCTGGTATTTCGCGGCCTCCGCAATGAAGACCGCCTGCAGTGCCTTTAGCTTGTCAGGATTCGTGGCCGCGAGGTCGTCGTATTGCGAGTAGTCCTCGGTGAGGTTGTAGAGCTCCCACTTGTAGTCGTTGACGTCGGGAAGCTTTGAAGCACCCATGAGCCACGGCGCGGCGGCCGGCGTCGTGCAGGCATACCAGCCGTCCTGGTAGATGCCGCGGTTGGCGAACATCTCGAAATACTGCGTGTCGCGCTTCGACGGCGCATTGGCATTCGCTTGGTCGAACGTGTAAGCCATGCTGATGCCTTCGATCGGCTTCTGCTTGATCCCGTTGACCACCTCAGGTGCCTTGATGCCCGTGGCCTCCAGGATTGTCGGAACAATGTCGATCACATGATGGAACTGGGTTCGAATGCCGCCCACGTCCTTGACATGGCCGGGCCAGGAAATGGCCACGCCTTGCCGGGTCCCGCCGAAATGCGACGCCACCTGCTTGGTCCACTTGAACGGTGTATCAAACGCCCAAGACCATGCCACCGACATGTGCGGATAGGTCTTGTCGGAACCCCAATCTTCATAATGCAACATCTGCTCGACTTCGGGGAGGGTCAGAATTCCGTTGTAGGCGGTCATCTGGTTAAACGTGCCCTCCAGGGTGCCTTCTGCGCTGGTGCCGTTGTCGCCGCTGATGTAGATGATCAGCGTGTTGTCGAGCTTGCCCATGTCCTCGACCGCCTGGATGACCCGGCCAATCTCATGGTCCGTATAGGCCACATAGCCGGCAAAGTTCTCTGCCTCTCGTGCATAGAGTTTCTTCTGCACCAGGGAAAGTGTTTCCCATTTCGGCAGGTCATCCGGCCAGGGTGTCAATTTCGTGTTTTCCGGGATGACGCCGAGCCGCTTCTGGTTGGCGAAGATTTGCTCGCGCAACTTTTCCCAGCCCATGTCGAACTTGCCTTTGAATTGGTCTCTCCACTCCGCCTTCGGCTGGTGCGGCGAGTGGGTGCCGCCCGGCACGTAATAGACCAAGAACGGCTGGGCGGGTGCAGCCGCGTTCAGACTGCTCATGTACTTGATGGCCTCGTCCGCCAAGTCGGTGGTGAGGTTGTAGCCGGGCTTGCCAATCCATGGAAAAATCGGGGTCGTGTTTTGATAAAGGTAGGGCGTCCATTGGTCGGTCTCGCCGCCCATGAACCCGTAGAAATACTGGAACCCCATGCCAATCGGCCATTGATCAAAAGGGCCGGCCGCGCTGTACACGTAGGTAGGCGTGTTATGGTTCTTGCCAAACCACGAGGTGGCATAACCGTTCTCTTTGAGGATTTCGCCGATCGTGGCGTTCTCCAGACCGATGACGGAGTCATAACCGGGGTAACCAGTGGACAGTTCGCCGATCACCCCGTAGCCAACCGAGTGGTGATTGCGGCCGGTGATCAGAGCCGCCCGCGTCGGCGAGCAAAGCGCGGTGGAGTGGAACTGTGTATAGCGCAATCCTGCCTGGGCGACGCGTTCCATAGCCGGGGTCGAAACGACACCGCCGAAGGTGCCGGATACGCCATAGCCCTGGTCATCGGTCATGATAAGCAGCACGTTCGGCGCGCCCTTGGGTGGCGCGACCGTCGGTGGCCAGTAAGGCTTGGAATCCATGGCGCTTTCCTTGATCACGCCGCCGAACGGCACCGGCGGCGGCGGAATTTGTTTTCCGTCGATCGTGACGGTCGCGTCGGGCGATCCTGGAGTGCCAGTGATTTGTTGCGCATTTGCGCCGAAACAGCCGATCAGAATTGCCATGATCGCGGTCGATGCCATCGCAGTCGATTTCATCGTTCGAGCTCCTTAAAAGGGACGCTTGCCGAGTGTTTAACTATCGAGGATTTCTTGACGCGGGAGCAACGTAGTTACTGTAGTCTACGGGCGGAATTGGACCTGGCAGGCCGTTGAAGACGTCGCTCGCCCAGGCCCGCCGTGATCGTGATTCACTGTCTCCGGATTGCTTCGGAGAGCGGAATGCGAGGCTTCCTGCGCGTCGAGCAAGATTTCAAAATTGGAGCGCATTGGGGGAACCGCAACGGGTAGGTTACAGTACCATGACCGTCTCATACAGGTAGCATCCGGTCGCCCGCGGAGTGGCGCTATGGGTCCCCAATAGTTGCCGCTGGAACTGCTTCGGCTTTGCCTGCCGACAAAGCTGGAAAGTTGATCGGCACTGATCCGTCGCCCTTCGGAGATCACAAACGCTCCACCAGCAGGCCTGCCGCCATGGCCTGAAAAGCCTCGACCGCCTTCGGCAGCACGCTCTGCGGGTCTTCGCTGGCGGCGATCCAGAGGGCCGCGTTGAGAGCGGCGCCGCTCAGCAACCGGGCCGCCGCCTCCGGGTCGAGCGGCTTGAGGATGCCTTGGGCGATCAGCCGCTCGACCGTGCTCTTGGTCACCTGCAGGCAATTGTTCTGGCTCGGCCACTGCGAGGGATCCCCCAGCACCGCCGGTCCGTCGAGCAGAACGATGCGCTGGACTTCCGGATTGAGCGCCATCTCGATATAGGCCGCGCCCTCGGCGAGCAGGCCCTGCCAATCTTTGCCTGCGCGCGCGCCAATCTCTTGCGCGCGCACCGCCATCTCAGTGTCGATCTGATCGACAACTGCCGCCAGCAGCCCGCGCTTGTCCTGGAAGTTGTGGTAAAGCGCGCCCCGTGTCAGACCGACATCGGCCGTCAGCTCGTCCATGGATGCTGCAGAGTACCCCTTTTCCGCAAAAGCCTTCCGCGCCGCCGCGATCAATTTGACGCGGTTTTCCTGCATCGTTTCGCTGCGCTTCCTGACCATTCCATCCCTCAATTTCATATACGAAGCGTATATGGACTTGACATGCGCTCGACATGCCGCATATTTCACATACGAACCGTATACCAAATTGGGCGCGAGATGTGAAGCTTTCCCTCGTGCTCATCGGTCGTTGTCAACAATGAAGAGAGATCAGAATGACCCAACGCGAAGCAATCTTTCCCGCCAACCGGCACGCTCTTTACGAAGAGCACGGCTATTCCGCCGCGATCCGATCCGGCGATCTGCTGTTTGTGTCCGGACAGGTCGGCAGCCGTCCGGACGGAACACCCGAACCCGATTTCGAACGGCAAGTGCGGCTGGCCTTTGACAATCTGAAGGCGACGCTCAGTGCCGCCGGCTGCACGCTGGATGATATTGTCGATGTCACCAGCTTCCACACCGACCCTGAAAACCAGTTCGCAACGATCATGGCCGTCAAGCAGGAGATTTTCAGCAAGCCACCCTACCCGAACTGGACTGCGCTCGGCGTCAACTGGCTCGCCGGCTTCGACTTCGAGATAAAGGTCATCGCCCGTATTCCTGGAAGTCACTGACATTGCCGGGCCGCATCCGTCGCCGCACGCAGTGCCGGCAGGAGAGCGGCCCGCGCTGCCACCCTCTGGGATATTTGACAGAAACACAACTTTAAGAGTTAGAGGATCGACCTCACACCGAGAGGCTTCCTCAAGCCGCCCGTGGATCGCCGGTTACCCCTCTGTTATTGCCTGCTTACATTGCCTCGGCGCCGCAAAGAATGACCCCGTAGCGGGCCGCTTTGCCATATATTTAGAAAAATCAACCGCATAATCTCTGGGAACAAAGATCTCCCCTGCGTGTTTTGACCGCATGGATCTCATCCGATCCGCAAATGGAGAAAACACATATGAACAAGATCGTCTTCGCGGCGGCAATTCTCGGCGCGTCCGCCGTTGCGGCCTTTGCCCAAACCACACCGGCTCCATCCAAGGATGGAAATACACCTGCGGTTGCAACCCCGGATACCAAAAATCCGACTGCGCCCGTTGAGGGCGCCAATAGCTTTACCGAAGCTCAGGCGAAGGATCGCATTGCGGAAGCGGGCTACACCGACGTCAAGGATCTCAAGCTGGATGACAAGGGGATCTGGATGGCCTCCGGCATGAAGGACGGCAAAGCCGTCGCCATTGCCCTCGATTATCAAGGCAACATCGTCGCCAAGTAACCCAAGGAGAAGCATGATGAGAACTGTAACCGGACTTTTCGACGACCACTCGGACGCTCGCTCCGCCGTCAGCAAACTGGAAGCGGCAGGCATTCCCTCAAACGACATCAGTATCGTCTCCAACAAGGCGGGTCGCATCGATCGCGACTCTGACGTTGGCGAGGATGCCGCGACCGGCGCCGGCATTGGCGCTGCCGTCGGTGGCGCTGGCGGCCTGCTCACCGGACTGGGCCTGATGGCCATCCCCGGTGTC